>JBMSJH010000058.1:0-10708 GCA_049418705.1 Aquirufa sp. | reverse complement strand
GAAGTCCACGAACTAATAATCCGGTTTCTGCGCCTTTCGCAACCACGCGGTCTACGTAGATATTCTTGAATTGAGGCGTTCCGGCATCGACAGGCTTGCTTTCGATTTTAGGTGTTTCGTCTCCATTCCCGAATGTTGCCACTGGATCTTTTCCTTGGTAGTACATATCGAACAAGATGGCCTCGCCTGCGATGTTCTTCATGCTGATGTCTTGGATGTAGACATTCTCTACCACACCACCGCGACCGCGGGCTGTTTTGAAACGTAAACCTACGTCAGTACTTAAGAATTGGCAGTTCGAAACGAATAAGTCATGCACTCCGCCTGACATCTCACTTCCGACTACGACACCGCCGTGGCCATGGAATACGACACAATTATCGATGGTGATGTGTGCACTTGGGCGGCCTCTTTTACGGCCTTCCGCATCTTTACCTGATTTTAAACAGATTCCGTCATCACCCACATCGAAGCGGGAGTTGCGAACGGACACATATTCACAAGACTCGATGTCGATGCCATCGCCGTTTTGCGCGAACCACGGGTTTTTAACCGTGATGTTTTCTACCGTTAGGTGCTTGCAAAGAAGAGGGTGAACGTTCCATGCGGGGGAGTTTTGGAAGGTAACCCCTTCTAATAAAATCTGCTCACATTCGCGAAGCGAGATCATGTTCGGGCGAAGGAATTCTTTGATTTCCTCGGCTTTGGCCTCTGTAAAACCTGCTGCAATCACGCCTGGTTGATCCAGTTTCGAACCTTTTAATGCACGATCAGTCGGATACCAGGTATCTTTCTTCTCATCTAGCACTCCACCCGAACGAACCAATTTGTCCCACTCGCCCGGTGTTAATTTCCCTTTCTTCACCGGTCTCCACGCTTCCCCATTTCCATCGATGATACCAGCACCGGTAATCGCAATGTTGCGCTCGCCTACGGCAGTGATCGGAGACTGTGCTCGAATCGCATCGACACCCTCCCAGTTTGTTCGAACTAAAGGATATTGTGCCGCATCTGCACTGAATTGCAAGACCGCACCCGCATCTAAATGAAAGTTAATATTCGAACGTAAGGTGATTGCACCCGTCACCCAAAAACCAGCTGGTATGCGCACCACGCCACCGCCTTGTTTGGCTGCAATATCGATGGCCTGTTGAATCGCCGACGTATTCAAGGCACTTGCGGATGAAACGGCTCCGTAGGAAACGATATTGAACGTGTCCTTTTTAAAGGCCGTCTCAGCAACATTAGGCAATTCAAAAGCATATTTCTGAGAGAAACTAGATTTCTTTAAGAAGCTGCGCAGGTGTTCATTCGAAGCTAAAATGGCCTCAGCGACGATCGATGCAATCTTTCTCGCCCCAAAAGGAGAGAAGTGCGTATCGTCCGCCACCCCTTTGCTGAACTTCTTGAAAATGCCGGCAGGGTAATGTAGGAACATTTTTTTAGCTCCCTCAGGCCCTTCGGCGCTAATGTATTTTTTGCTTTCTTTTTCTACATCGATTAAAAGTACTTTTTCAGCGGTAGCTACTTCGCGAACTACACTTGGATAATCCGCATGTTGATCGACAAATACACCTGTGGAATCGAATTTTCTACGTTGTGTAGGCGTTAATAAGATAGGTATTCCGCCTTTTGAGCGTGTCTCGCGAACATAGCGAATGAGGTTCTCACGGAAGTCGGTTTGAGCAGGAGCGTAACGACTTGTGTCTGAGACTTTGGCATCATTATGGCCAAACTGAATCAACACATAATCCCCCTTTTTGATCTGATTAAATACCTTCGCCCAACGGCCTTCTCTACGGAAGCTTTTCGTACTACGGCCATTGTATGCGTGATTTTGTACTTCCACAGCTTCGTTAAACAACTGTGAAAAAGGCATCCCCCAACCTGTCTCTGGAAAGTCTGCCGAAACCTTATCAGCCATCGTCGAATCCCCGATCAGGAATACGCGCATGGGCTCGGTCGCAGTGAAACTAAAAAAGAAAAGGCACAGGATAACTAGGTATTTCATAAGGATCTATTTTGCTCTAAAAGCAATAAATACCCCATTTTTACCCAAAAAATTAGCGATTAATTGCGACGCTACTTAAAATAGATTGGATGATTTGTAAAGTCGTGATGTTATCCGCTTCCGCTACATAATTCAAAATGATGCGGTGATTCAAGATATCTGGTGCCATTTCCTTGATGTCTTCCGGTAGCACATAATCACGCCCCTCTAAGTAAGCCATCACTTTCGCGGCTAAATTCAACTGAATACTGGCACGCGGTGAAGCACCGAATTGGATATAGCCGGCTTCTTGCGTCAGACCATATTCAGCCGGATTTCTCGTCGCAAATACGAGTTCAATGATGTATTTCTCCAAAGTCTCTGAAATCGTAATTTCGTTGATTTCTTTGCGAATTTTAGCGATATCTTCCGCGTTCAATACGGTTTTGGGCTCGTAATTGAAGTCCATGTTGGACTTTTGGCGCATCACGGCTAACTCTTGATCTTTATCTAAGTAATTCAAGAAAACCTTCAGCATAAAACGATCCACCTGCGCCTCTGGAAGCGGGAAAGTGCCCTCTTGCTCTACCGGGTTTTGAGTCGCTAATACTAAGAAAGGCTTATCTAATGGATAGGTCGTATCCCCAATCGTCACTTGCTTCTCCGCCATGGCTTCTAAAAGAGCTGATTGCACTTTAGCTGGGGCACGGTTAATCTCATCTGCTAGGATGATTTGAGCGAAAATAGGTCCTTTTTTTACTTCAAATTCCGATTTTTTCGGATTATAAATCATCGTTCCCACTAAGTCCGCTGGCAATAAATCTGGCGTGAACTGAATGCGGTGAAAATGCAAGTCGAGAATTTTAGCTAAGGTATTAATGGTCAAAGTCTTAGCTAATCCAGGCACCCCTTCTAATAGGACGTGTCCGCCGGTAAAAAGTCCGACTAATAGGCGGTTAATCAGGCGCTCTTGGCCTATCACCACCTTACCCATTTCGTCAATGACTGCCTGAATTTTCTCTCTTGATGTCATATTACTGTAATTTCTTGTAACGAATACGCTTCGGAGTCGTATCCCCTAAACGTTTCTTACGTGATTCTTCGTATTCTGAATAATTACCTTCAAACCAAACTACCTGCGAATCGCCTTCAAACGCTAAAATATGCGTCGCGATGCGGTCTAAGAACCAACGGTCGTGGGAGATGACTACCGCACAACCAGCAAAGTTTTCCAAACCTTCTTCTAGCGCACGAAGCGTGTTCACATCTAAATCATTCGTCGGCTCATCGAGTAATAAAACGTTCGCGCCTTCCTTCAACATCATAGCTAAGTGAACGCGGTTACGCTCTCCACCAGAAAGCATGCCAATCTTTTTCTCTTGATCTGCTCCGTTAAAGTTGAATTTACTTACATAGGCACGCGCATTCGCCTGCTTTCCACCTAACATCACCCAATCATTGCCATCTGAAACCGTTTCGAAAACAGACTTTTCCGCTTTTAATTGATTGTGCTCTTGATCGACATAAGCCAGTTTCACCGTTTCACCTACTTCGAAAGTCCCCGCATCTGGTTGAATCTTTCCTGTAATCAGATTGAAAAGGGTAGTCTTACCGGCACCGTTTGGCCCAATAATACCGACGATTCCAGCTGGAGGTAGGGAGAAGCTAAGGTTTTCATACAATAATTTATCGCCAAAGGATTTCGACACCCCCTGTACTTCGATCACCTTATTACCTAAACGAGGACCCGCAGGAATGAATAATTCCAACTTGTCTTCCTTCTGTTTGTTCTCTTCTGAAAGGAGTTTTTCGTACGCACCAATACGGGCTTTAGACTTCGCTTGACGCGCTTTTGGCGCCATACGAACCCATTCTAATTCGCGTTGCAAGGTCTTCTGACGGCGCGATTCGGTCTTCTCCTCTTGCGCTAAGCGATTTTGCTTTTGCTCTAACCAAGATGAATAATTTCCTTTCCAAGGAATACCCTCGCCACGGTCTAATTCTAAAATCCAACCTGCCACGTTATCTAGGAAGTATCTATCGTGGGTTACGGCGATCACAGTACCTTTGTATTGACGTAAATGTTGCTCTAACCAGTCTACCGATTCCGCATCCAAGTGGTTAGTCGGCTCATCTAATAACAAGACATCGGGTTCTTGTAATAACAAGCGACAAAGCGCCACACGGCGTTTTTCACCCCCAGAAAGTGTGCTCACTAGGGCATCAGATGGAGGACAACGAAGTGCATCCATCGCTTTTTCTAAACGCGTATCTAATTCCCAGGCGTTGAAGTGGTCTAATTTCTCTTGCACTTCGCCTTGGCGCGCTAATAATTTGTCAAAATCAGCATCTGGATCAGCGAATGCTTCGTTGATTTCGTCAAATTCTTTTAACAGGTTCTTGATTTCTACAACGGCTTCTTCTACGACTTCGATGACCGTTTTATTCGGATCTAATTGTGGTTCTTGCTCTAATAATCCTACGGTGTAACCTGGTGAAAAAACGACATCTCCCGTATAGGATTTGTCGATTCCAGCAATAATGCGCAATAAAGTGGACTTTCCGGATCCGTTAAGACCGAGTACCCCGATTTTAGCGCCGTAGAAAAACGACAGGTAAATATTTTTTATGATGGTCTTTTGAGGAGGTATGACTTTCGACACACGTTCCATCGAAAAGATGATGGTTTCGTTACTCATGAAATTTAATTTTGTACAACCCACAAATATCGCAATTTTTTAAATAAATTAGAGGCATAATAAGAATTACGATTAACATTTGAGCCAAAGCACCTGCTTGAAGCTCTTTCTTTAAAACATATGAGCCAGCCCACATCAAACAAGTTTGGATTTTGCCGCGACGGCAAAGTTTTCATCAACGCCTATTTAAGCTACCCAGAGCGCGAAATTGGATTCGTGCGTAATTCAGAAGAGGAAGCATTAGCCTATTTTGTGAAACGTTTTGACCTCGCTTTAAGCAAGGTGAAAGGTCTGTCTGCTGAGATAGAAGCGGCACAGAACAAAGGTTCTTTTCTGACCAAAGTATTACAAATGAAAACCTACCTCATCGAATTCGATGGCTTAGGTGATTTCGAACCTTTATTAGCGGAATTAGACAAGCACGAGGTTTACTTGAAAGAGTTAATCCAAGCGAATCAAGTTAAAAACTTAGAAATCAAACGTGCCTTAATTCAAGACGCAAAAGAAATCTCTGCAGAGGAAGACGTGGTAGAAGCTACGGACAAATTGATGGAGGTCAAGATGAAGTGGGTGAAAACGGGTCCCGTTGACAAACAATTTCAAGACGAATTGACGGCAGAATTTCAAGAGGTGTTAGATGCCTTTTTCTTGAAGCGTCGTAGCTATTTTGAAGAGAAAAACCGTCAAATAGACGAAAAAATCCTGATTTTACAGGGATATATTGATCAAGTTCACCAATTGCGTAAGGCAGAAGACATCGATGATTCGGTGGTAAAAGTGAAGGAGATTCAGAAAGAGTGGAAGAACGTGGTAGGATTGCCTCCTAAGAAGCAGTCGATGCTTTGGAAGAACTTTAAGAAGGCGAATGACATGTTCTTCGAGAAATATAATCGTATCAAAGGAATCGATTACAAGCCTCGCGTAGATCCACGCGTGCTTGAATTAACTTCGATGGCTGGCGATTTAGAATTGCGTCTAAAAGACCAAGTTAATATCGTAGCCACAGCTGACTTAGCGAAAGCGAACTTAGTGAAGTGGAAAGAGATTTCTGCCCAAGTAAAAAACATGGATCGCTCGTTAGCAGAACGTTTCCGTACCATTTGCGATAAGATTTTCGAGATGAATTATTTGCTTCGTGTGATATCGTATCGCCATGCAAATTTGAATGAAAAGCCACGGATCGAGCAGTTGAAAATCATGATCAACCAAATGGATTATATGGCGAAGAAGGAGCGAGGGGAATTAGAAACTGCTATCGCGGAAGCAGAAGCTACGCGCATGATGGAAGACAAAGTTACCTTGAGTAAAATCAATACTCAGAAACGTAAAATCTCCATGAAGGAGATTTTATTGAATGGATTTAAAGAAGAATTAGATCAATTATTGAATTCGTAACCCGAGTTCCGTAGCTAAGCCAGGAAAATCGAGACCATCGAAGGTGCCAGAAGACATCATCAATAGGTTTTGGTTTTCCTGATTTTGTTTTAACAGGTATTCCTTCAGTTCAGCTTGCTCTCGCAAGACAATTAAGTTCGGGTGATTGAAATAGGTTTGAACCGTTTCCGCTTCGATCTTATCCATTCGTTTTATAGCCCGCGCATGCTCGCTCAAATAGATAATCGCCACATCCGCATCCGCTAAAGTACCCTTGTATTCAGGTAAAAATGCCGGATTCAAACTACTGAAGGTATGTAATTCCAAAGCTGCTACTAAATTTCGCTGCGGAAATTGGGCTTTTAAGGCTTGCGTGGTTGCTTTTACTTTCGATGGCGCATGCGCAAAATCCTTGTATAGTAATTGAGAGTCTGATTCGCCTACCCATTCTAAGCGTTTAGCAGCTCCTTTGAAGGACTGAATTGCCGTATAGAATTCCGTTTCACTCACACCTAGTTGAGTGCAGATGTGCAAGGCACCTTGCAAGTTCTTTAAGGTATGCTCTCCAAAAACCTGCAAGCCATATTCCTTCCCATCATTTCCTTTTAAGAAAGTTTGGCCGTTGCGAATCACCGAATCATGGGCCTTGTAACCTTCTGAATGGCAATGTTCCGGGCAAGATTCTGCGATGGCCTCCAGGGTTTTATCTGTTTTATCGAAGAAGAGGTGACCTGCTTTTGGCATTTCTTTCACCAGATTCTCGAAGGCTTGCGTATAAGATTCAAATGTGGGATATACATTAATATGATCCCAAGCGATGCCTGAAATCAAGGCGATATGTGGTTGATATAGAAGAAACTTTGCTCGGCGATCGATAGGGGAGGCTAAATATTCATCTCCTTCGATGATCATAATAGGCGCATCCGTAATGGAAGCCATTAGATCAAAACCTTCGATTCTAGCTCCTACTAGGTAATCGAATTTGCGCTCTAGCGTCTTCAAAACGTGCAAGATCATCGACGTGATGCTCGTTTTACCGTGGCTTCCCGCGATAACGATGCGCTGCTTGTTTTTGCTTTGTTCGTAAATGAACGATGGATAGGATTCGATTTTTAATCCTAATTCCTGCGCTTTCAACAATTCGGGGTTGTCCGCACGTGCGTGCATCCCCAAAACAATGGTATCAATGTCCTGGTTAATCTTCTCTGGGAACCAACCGAATTCAGCTGGAAGTAGGCCATGCTTTTCTAACAGGCTTTTAGAAGGTTCGTAGATTTCATCGTCTGAGCCCGTTATTTCGTGTCCTTGTGCTAAAAGAGCAAGGGCTAAGTTGTGCATAGCGGCACCACCGATGGCGATAAAATGAATTTTGGACATAATAACTTAATAGGAATTTGTCTTGCAAAGTACATACTTTTATTGCAGTTTTGCACGTTTTTCCACAAACTCGAGGTGAACTCGGGTGCATTTAAACATAGAGATGAAAAATTACATCGATCTAATTGATCAAACCATTGAGTTCCCCACTCGTGAGTTCAATATCAATGAGAACAATGAATTGTTGTTTAACAATGTGCCTTTAATGGAAATCATTAAGCAATATGGCACTCCTCTAAAGGTTTCCTATTTGCCTAAAATCTCCGAACACATCGAGAATGCGAAACTTTTGTTTCGCAATGCGATCAAGAAATACAATTACAAAGGAAACTATACCTATTGCTATTGTACGAAGTCATCTCACTTCTCTTTCATTTTGGAAGAAGTTTTGAAGCAAAATGTACACTTAGAGACGTCTAGTGCGTTCGATATCCCGATTATTCGCGATATGTACAACCAAGGAAAAATCTCCAAATCGACGTATATTCTTTGCAATGGCTACAAGCAGCCTTTGTATACCCAATACATTTCTGAACTAATCAACGAAGGGTTTAACTGCATTCCGGTATTAGATAACTTAAAAGAAATCGATTTCTATGAGAAATCGGTGACAGCAGAAAAGGTAAATATTGCGATTCGTATTGCGACGGATGAGGAACCTGATTTCGCGTTCTATACGTCGCGTTTAGGTGTTCGTTATTCGGATGTAAATACCTTGTACAACGAAAAAATTAAGCCAAATCCGCGTTTCAATTTGAAGATGTTACACTTCTTCATTAATACGGGAATTAAGGATTCTGCCTATTATTGGTCTGAATTAAGCCGTTTCGTGTACAAATATTGCGAAATGAAGAAGATCTGCCCTGAATTGGATTCGATCGATTTAGGCGGTGGATTACCGATCCAAACTTCTCTTCAGTTCAATTACGATTACCAAGCGATGGTCGATGAAATCGTGGAATCAATCTCGTGGATTTGCAATAAGAATAACGTACCTGTACCTAACATCTTCACCGAATTCGGTTCTTATACCGTGGGTGAAAGTGGAGCGGTCTTGTATGAGATTATTGACCAAAAATTACAGAATGATAAAGAGCTTTGGTACATGATCGATGGCTCATTTATTACGCAATTGCCCGACTCTTGGGGAATGAACCAGAAGTACATCATGCTTCCAGTGAATAACTGGGGTATGCCATACCAAAAGGTGAACCTTGGTGGTTTGACATGTGATTCGATGGATTTCTATAATACAGAAGCCCATAGTTCTGACTTGTACTTACCGATCTTTGAAGAGGAATCAGAGCGTCAATACGTAGGTTTCTTCCATACAGGGGCGTATCAAGAGTCTCTAGGTGGATATGGCGGAATTCAACACTGCTTGATCCCTGCACCTAAACATGTTATCGTGGACCGTTTAGAAGACGGAACCATCACGACTCGTTTATTCTCAGAAGAGCAAAAGAGTGCACCGATGTTAGATATTTTAGGATATCAACAGTCAGGTGAACCGGTAGCAGCTAAAAAAGAAACACCAGCTAAAGCGAAGTTAGCTTCGGTATAAGATGAAAAAAGGAATTTTAATCCTAGCATTGGCCTGCGTGCTTGCCTCGTGTTCGAGACAAGCCGCATGTCCTGCGTATGGGATGACTCGGGCAAATACTACTCCTCCCAGTCAAAGGTTTTAGTCACCGCCTTCTTCCATTGTTTGCGGTAATGCGCACGCTTTTCGGAATCCATCGCAGGTTTCCACGTGTGAGCAATTCCCCAGTTTTTCCGTAAGTCATCAAGATTTTCCCAATATCCCACCGCTAATCCTGCCGCATAAGCAGCACCTAAAGCCGTAGTCTCAATAATTTTAGGACAGATTACTTCTTCACCGATAATGTCGGACTGGAATTGCATTAACAATTGATTCACGACCATCCCGCCATCTACCCGAAGTGAGGCGATCGGGATTCCAGCGTCTTTTTCCATCGCCTCTAAAACCTCCCAAGTCTGGAAAGCTGTGGCCTCTAGTGCAGCGCGTGCGATGTGTGATTTATTGATATAGCGCGTTAAACCCACTAAGGCTCCGCGGGCATCTTGTTTCCAATAAGGGGCATATAGACCAGAGAAAGCTGGGACGAAATAACATCCACCATTGTCTTCCACCAGTTTAGCCAGCTTTTCGATGTCTGGGCTATGCTTGATGATCCCTAAATTATCGCGTAACCATTGAACTAGGGCACCTGTAATCGCTACGGATCCTTCGAGTGCGTAGTGTACCGGTTCGTTGCCTAATTGATATGCCACAGTTGTTAATAGGCCGAATTGTGATGGAATTGCTTTCGTTCCCGTATTCATCAATAAGAAACAGCCAGTTCCATAGGTATTTTTGCCTTGACCGGGGTCGAAACAGGTTTGGCCTACAAGAGCCGCTTGTTGATCTCCTAAAATTCCTGCTAAAGGAACGCCTCCTAGCACACCTTTTGCTTTCGCATAAACGAGTGAGCTGGATTTGATTTCCGGGAGCATGGCTTTTGGAATGCTTAATACCTGCAGGATTTCATCATCCCAGGCGCAGGTTTGCAAGTCCATTAATTGGGTACGGCTGGCATTGGTCACATCAGTGATGTGGATTCCGCCATCAACGCCACCTGTTAAATGCCATGCAATGAAGGTGTCCATTGTTCCGAATAAGGCATCGCCTTTTTCTGCGTCTGCACGTAAACCGTCAATATTATTTAATAACCAGCGAAGCTTTAAACCGCTGAAATAGGTGGCTAAAGGTAGTCCTGTTTTGGCTCTGAAGCGGTCCATTCCACCATCTTTCGCTAATTCCGCTAGCTCGGATCCCACGCGGGTATCTTGCCAAACGATCGCATTATAATAGGCCTTTCCCGTTTTTTTATTCCAAACCACGGTCGTCTCCCGTTGGTTGGTGATTCCCACCGCCGCTAAATCTTTCGCGGAAAGATTCGCTTTGCCTAAGGCTAAACCGATGACCTCTTGTGTATTTTTCCAAATCTCGTGCGAGTCATGCTCCACCCAGCCCGCTTGGGGATAGATCTGTTTGTGCTCTTTTTGGCCTACCGAAATAATCTCTCCAGCCTTATTAAAGATGATAAAACGGGAACTTGTCGTGCCCTGATCAATGGATCCTATGTACATAGTCACTTAGTTGAGAGTCAAAATAAAGGCACCTAACACGGCACCAGCTGCTGGTCCTAATACCGGAATCCAAGCATATTCCCAGCCCGAATCCCCTTTATTAGGAATAGGTAAA
>JBMSJH010000057.1:0-10690 GCA_049418705.1 Aquirufa sp. | reverse complement strand
CGTCCATATCTGCCACAACGATCTTCAATAAAAAATCACTGTGCCCAGAAACGCAATAACATTCGGCGACTTCAACTAAATTCATCACATCCTTTTCGAACTGATTCAAGTATTCCGCTGCATGCTCTTTTAAGGAAATATCACAGAAAACGGTTAAGGTCTTACCCAGTTTTGCCGGATTAATCATCGCCCTATAACCCGTGATGACTCCCTCTTTTTCCATTCGCTTAATACGTTCATGGATCGGCGTGGCGCTCATTCCTAAACGTTGGGCCATTTCTTTGTTGGAAAGGAAGGCATCTTCGTGTAGAAATGCGAGAATCTTTTTATCGATGTCGTCTATTTTTGCCATGCTATTTTTTCTCTAAACGAAGCCCGATCGACACCATCCCCGCCAGCGTATCTACCCGCATGGATTGATCTAATTGAATTTTATACTTTCCGTTTTTCGGGAATTTTAGCGAAGGATAGACGAGAAAGTTTTTCTCATAGATATCCCCAAAACCCGCACCTTTCGGCTTCCCTGTCGTAGGGTCATACAAAATAGCTTCCGCTAAACCCCTTTGAACAATCTTCCCTTGCCCATCCATGATACTCGGGCTGAAATAGAGGTTGTAGAAGGGATAGGCATTATTTTGACGCACCACTACATACAAAGCGTAATTCACCAACGAATCTTCCACTGTCACCTCGAATTGAACGGGTTGCTTTTGAATCCAACCTGATTCAGGAAAACTAGAGGTCTCATCAATGGCCACATTCGTATTTCCGCAAGCAAAGAAAAGTAGCTCTAGAAGGAAAATGAATCCAAGGCTAAGCTTCAGGGGTAGGCGCTGCACCATCTCTCGGAGGTCTTGGTTTGAACTTCTTTTTCTTCTTAAATGGCTTCGGTGTAGCCGTACCATCGGCTACAGGAGCAGCTCCTTCGGGTCTCGGTCCACGTTCCGGTCTTGGCCCACGGTTCTCGCCTTCCGGTCTTGGAGGACGAGGTCCTCTGTCTTGTCCTTCCAGTCTCGGTCCGCGCTCTGGTCTTGGCCCGCGGTTCTCGCCTTCTGGTCTTGGAGGGCGTGGTCCTCTTTCTTGTCCTTCCGGTCTTGGTCCGCGCTCTGGTCTTGGCCCGCGGTTCTCGCCTTCTGGTCTTGGAGGGCGTGGTCCACGGTCTGAACGAGGTCCGCCGTCGCGATTGCCCCGGTTATTTCTGCTATTACGATTCCCCGATTTCGCAGAGCCACCGTATTTCTTATCCATCCGCTCTAGATCGGAGTTCAATTCGGATAAGGTAGGTTTTTCTACCGCTGGAGCATCTGGATTCAGATCCTCAAACGACTCAGGAATAATTCCTTTTTTATTTAATTCAACGATTTCAGCTACTCGATCACAGCTCACCGGGATCCAAATTGCCTCTTCTCCCACAATCCCAAACCACATCATCCGCTTGAAGATATCGGTTTTTTGCAAGATCGCATCTCCACGCTTCGTTTTAAGGCGACCCTCAATCGTCGGAATGCTTTTTAGGGCATCCATATACGTCTCTAATTCGTAGTTCAAGCAGCATTTTAAACGTCCACATTGTCCGCTTAATTTGACTGGATTAAGAGATAAGTTTTGGTAACGAGCCGCTGAGGTAGTAACGTTTTTGAAATCCGATAACCAGGTAGAGCAGCATAATTCACGGCCACAAACCCCGATTCCACCTAATCTGCCGGCTTCTTGGCGTAGGGAAATCTGCTTCATCTCGACACGAATCTTGAATTCAGTCGCGAGTAATTTGATCAGTTCACGGAAATCAACACGGTCTTCTGAAGAATAGTAGAAGATGGCTTTAGAACCATCTGACTGGAATTCCACATCCGATAATTTCATGTTTAGCTTCAAATCACTGATGATTTGACGTCCACGGTACATGGTAGGCAGGTCGCGCGCCATGGCTTGCTCGTGCTTATCGATGTCCTTCTCGGTGGCTAAACGGAAGATATTCTTGATTTTATCGTCGTCTTTAATGTTCTTCTTCAATAATTGAAGTCGAACTAATTCTCCCTGAAGGGAAACAACGCCTAATTGGGTTCCGCTGCTGGAATCGACCATCACGGAATCTCCCGTGTGCAATTCTAGTTGATCTGCATTGCGGAAATACTCTTTTCTGCCTCCTTTGAACTTCACTTCCACGATGTGGTAGCGTTGGAAAGAAGGTACGTCTAGGTCGGATAACCAGTCGAAGACGTTCATTTTATTGCAACCACCTGAGCCACAACCGCCATTGCTTTGGCAGCCTTTTACCTCTCCGCTAGTGCTGGTAGAGCCACATGACCCACTGGAACACGATTTACATGCCATATCTTAATACATCTAATCCGATGTCTCTTCTAAAGTTTTTGCCTTCGAATTGAATGGTTTGGGCGGCCTTTTGAGATTTCTGGATCGCCTTTTCCAAGGTATTCGAAGTGCCAGTTAGCGCCATTACGCGGCCACCACTGGTAATAATTTCACCGTCTTTCGAGGTGGTTCCTGCGTGGAAAACGATTGCGTCTTCCACTTTGTCTAGACTCGATAACATATCGCCTTTGCGGTATTCCTCTGGATAACCACCCGCCACTAACATAGTTGTAACAGCGTATTGGTCCAAAATGGAAATTTTTTGTTCGCTCAGCGTGCCATTCGAGGCTGCAATCAACAAAGATAGGAAATCTGATTCGATTCTAGGTAAAACCACCTCCGTTTCCGGATCCCCCATTCTTGCATTGTATTCGATGACATAGGGCTCGCCCTCATGGTTCATTAAACCGATGAAGATGAAACCTTTGTAGTCAATATTCTCTGCTTTTAAACCTTTCACGGTTGGTTCGATCACTTTCACACGAACCGCCTCCATGAACTTTTCATTCGCAAACGGAACCGGTGAAACCGCTCCCATACCGCCGGTATTTAGACCTTCGTCATTTTCGCCAATGCGCTTGTAATCTTTCGCCTCTGGAAGTACGACGTAATTTTCTCCGTCCGAAAGAACGAAAACGGATAGTTCAATTCCGCGAAGGAATTGTTCGATCACGACTTTGGAACTCGCATCACCAAACTTCGCATCTAATAGCATTTCGTTCAAAGCCGTTTCTGCCTCTTCTAAAGTCAAGGCGATAATCACACCTTTTCCCGCCGCTAAGCCGTCAGCCTTTAATACAATAGGTAAAGATTGAGTTTGTAGATAAGCTAAGCCTTCCGCAATCGTATCCTTCGTGAAAGTTTGTGATGCGGCCGTTGGAATGCCGTATTTGTGCATAAAATTCTTCGAGAAGTCCTTGCTGCCTTCGATTTGGGCTCCATCTGCGCCAGGACCTACGATACCTACATGTTGTAGGTCAGCTTGCGATTCAATAAAATCGCGTACGCCTTTTACTAAGGGCTCTTCTGGTCCTACGACCACTAATCCGATATCGTGTGTGCGAATTGCCGCGGCGATTCCTTCAAAATCCGTTACGCTAATCGCTAAATTCGTTCCGCATTGTGCGGTGCCTGGATTACCAGGTGCAATGTATAAGTTACCTAGGATAGGGCTTTGGCTAATCTTCCAAGAAAATGCGTGTTCACGGCCTCCAGCACCTAATATTAAAACGTTCATATGATGATTAATTGGCTAATTCACTTAAAAATTTAATACGCATTAAGCGAAGTTCTTCCTCGCTCACGTCCTCGATATCACAGGTTTCTAGCGCCTCAGCGATATCATCTGAGTCTGCAGACATGAAATATTCGTAAATCTCATCCTGCTTATCAGGTTCGATCACTTGATTGATATAATAATCTAAATTTAACTTGGTGCCCGAGAAGCAAATCGTCTCGATTTCCTCGATCAATTCCGCCATGCTGACCTCTTTTTGCTCAGCAATCAGGTCTAAATCGATTTTGCGATCGACTTGTTGGATGATGTAAATCTTGATTTTGGATTTATTCACCGTGGATTTCACCACCACCTCTTTCGCCGTTTCGATCTCGTTTTCCTCTACGTAACGATTGATCACATCCAGGAATGGCTTACCGAATTTCACGACTTTACCCATTCCCACGCCGTTGATTTGGGCCATTTCATCCTGAGTAGTCGGATAAGTGGTCGCCATTTCTTCCAAAGAAGGATCTTGGAAAATCACATACGGAGGCAAATTCTTCTCCTTCGCGATCTTCTTGCGGAGGGTTTTGAGGATGTCAAAGAGGGCATCATCGTAGGCTTTTGCCCCTAAAGCAGCTCCCTCATCCTCGCTCTCAGTCGGTTCGGCTTCTTTTTCGTAATCGTGGTCTTTGTAGAAAGTCACCGGGAAAGATGCCTGTAGGAAGGCCGCGCCTGCCTCAGAAATCTTCAATACCCCGTAATTCTCAATGTCCTTATCTAATAGCCCAAAAATCGCCATCTGCTTGATGAACGAAATCCAAGGGGACTTTTCGTCCTCGATAGGGACTGGTTTAGAAGCCGTTTTGCGAATTTTTGACTTCTTCGGTACGTCCTCATCTGCCTCATCATCGTCCTCCTCTTCGTCGTCCTCATCTACCTCCGGGGCAATCCATGAAACCGTTTTTCCTGCACCGAACAAGGCTAGTTTCTCTTGTTCGTGGCTCTGAATGAAGGAGTTTGATTTGCCTTCTAGGAAGTCTGCGATGTGTTCTGCGTCGAATTGTTCGCCGGTTTGTTGCACCGCTTTTAAGACTAAACTAACTTCTTCTTCCGCTTTAAAAGTCGGCGTCGGGTGCATACAGTTATCGCAGAATCCGCAGTTCTCCGCCATATGCTCCCCAAAATAGTGGAGCAATTGCTTGCGGCGGCAAACACCAATATTTGTATAATAGACCATCTCAGACAGGAGGATTTTGGCATTCTCCTTCTCCGTAACAGCCTTATCTTTATTAAACTTGTCTAATTTCAGGATATCATCGTAGGTGTAAAATAAGATACAAGTACCATCTAGACCATCGCGACCCGCGCGGCCCGTCTCCTGGTAATAGCCCTCCAGGGACTTAGGGGCATCGTAGTGGATGACAAAACGTACATCCGGTTTGTCGATTCCCATTCCGAAGGCGATCGTCGCGACCATCACATCTACTTCCTCATTTAAGAAAGCTTCCTGGTTCGCCATACGCACCTGCGGCTCTAAACCAGCATGGTAAGGAAGGGCTTTCACGCTATTCACGTGCAATAATTCTGCAATTTCCTCCACCCGCTTTCTCGAAAGGCAATAAATAATCCCCGCCTTACCATTGTGTGACTTAATGAAACGGATGAGTTGCTTATCAATATCTTTCTTCGAACGAATCTCATAATAGAGGTTCTTGCGGTTGAATGAGGATTTGAAAACCGTTGCATCTTCCAGATTTAGGGTCTTTTGGATGTCGATTTGCACCTTAGGAGTAGCCGTTGCGGTTAAAGCGATGATAGGCATTTTCTCATCGATCGTCTCGATGATCGTGCGGATCTTGCGGTACTCTGGTCTAAAATCGTGGCCCCATTCGGAGATACAGTGTGCCTCATCGATGGCCACGAAGGATATTTTCGCCTGCTTTAAAAAGTTCAGGTTCTCTTGCTTATTTAGGGATTCTGGGGCGATATACAATAATTTAACAGCTCCAGAGATGACTTCAGCTTTCACCCGATTGATTTCAGCGCGGGTTAGGGAGGAATTTAAGAATTGGGCATTAATGCCAAAAGCGACCATTTGGTCCACCTGATTCTTCATCAAAGCGATCAAAGGCGAGATGACAATCGCCGTCCCCTCCATCACAATTGCCGGTAATTGGTAGCAAAGTGATTTTCCTGCACCCGTAGGCATTAAAACAAAGCTGTTTTTACCTTGAACCGTATTTAGGATAATAGCTTCTTGCTCCCCGCGAAATTGGCTAAATCCAAAGGTCTTTTTCAGCTGTTCCTTTAAGCTATCGATGGTTATTGGATGGGGCATAATTTGATTAATGGGTTGTTTCGGCGATGATAAGATTCTGCGGGCTTCTACTTATCTTTGCCCTACAAATTCTTCTAACATTGAAATTAAGCAAAAATATCCAATCCACAGCAAAAAAAGTTTTAACACAGGAAGCAGAGGCAATTCTTCAGGTGAGCGCTGGAATTAATTCAGATTTTGAAGCTTGTGTGGAACATTTGTTGAGCATTCCAGGACGCATCGTGTTCACGGGAATCGGGAAATCGGCCATCATCGCACAGAAAATTGTGGCTACGATGAATTCGACTGGTACGCCTGCCTTGTTTATGCATGCGGCGGATGCGATTCACGGGGATTTAGGCATGATTCAAGAAGGAGATGCCGTGGTGTGTATTTCGAAATCAGGGGATACACCAGAAATCAAGGTGTTGGTGCCTTTGATTAAGCGCTTACAAGTGAAATTGATTGCGATGGTGTCGAATACGAATTCGTATTTAGGCCAGCAATCGGATTATATATTACATGCTTTAGCCGAGCAGGAGGCTGATTTGATGAACCTCGCACCTACGACCTCTACGACGGTGGCGCTTGCATTAGGCGATGCCTTAGCGGTTTGTTTGTTAGAATGTAAAGGATTTACGGCGCAAGATTTTGCCAAATACCATCCAGGCGGCGCACTAGGTAAACGCCTGTATTTGAAAGTGGGCGATATTTACCCTTCTCACGATTTCCCAGCCATTTTAGAAACGGCCACCATTCAAGAAGCCATTCACGAAATCTCCTCTAAGCGTTTAGGCGCGACAGCTGTGCTAGATTCGAAAGGGGATTTAGTGGGAATCATCACGGACGGAGACGTTCGCCGTACCTTGGAGAATTCGAAAGACTGGTCTGCGATTTCGTTGGATCAGATGATGAATAAAACGCCGAAGACCATTGAAGCAGAGGCATTTGCTACCGAGGCTTTGGCGATTATGCAAAGTAAAAATATCACTCAATTGGTGGTGACGGCAAATAAAAAGGCCGTGGGATTTGTACATCTCCACGACCTATTGAAAGAGGGTATCGTCTAAAATCTAGCTTAGCGCATTCTGTTCGACGATTGCACTAACATCTCGTCCTTGCGGATCAAACGGTTTGCAATCATATTCGCTAAAAGTGAAACCACTAAAGCGTAGAATCCGTAGCCATATTTGCCTTGTGTTTCCGGCTCAAAAGCAGGTACCGCCTCTTTGAAAATCACCCAAAAAGCATAGCCCATCGCTCCCGCTAATACCAGGGAATTGATTAAGCCTAACATCATTTGACGGATGCGGTTCTTGTAAGAGAAAACGGTTACTAAGGTGATAATGGTGGATACGGTCACCAAAAGCGCGATCGCAATCGTACTGTGCGCCGCCACTTCTTTTTCGTTTTGGAATAATAGCCATTGGTTAGAGAAAAGCTCTGCTTTTTGGCCGGATGAGCCTATTTTTTGCCAAATAGAAATGCCCGATGTCGCGATGCTATTTGCTATCATGACGAGGGCTAAGAATAGGGATTGTGGTCTTTGAATCATAATTTATTATCTATTGAATGGGCGAAATTACGCATTTTCTTCAAAAAGCTTCGCCGCAATTTTTGCTGACGATAAACAAAGCGGAATTCCTCCGCCCGGATGAACACTTCCACCTACCCAGTACAGGTTTTTGATGGCCTTGCGGTAATTCGGGTGGCGCAAAAAAGCCGCGAAGCGGTTATTCGACGCATTTCCGTACAAGGCTCCACCAGAAGAAGAGGTTCTTTCTTCGATGCGTCGTGGGTCTAAATAGTCTTCTGCGAGGAGGTGTTTCTCGATGTCTACGCCTAAGTTGCGCGATAATTTTGCCATCACATTTTTGCGCATTTTCGCGACTAGTGCGTCCCAATCTTGCCCCTCATTCGCAGGAACGTTCATTAGAATGAACCAGTTTTCGCCGCCTTTCGGTGCATCGCCTTTTTCCACTTTCGAGGAGATGTGCAGGTAAATAGTTGGGTCCTCGTTGATGGTTTTATCTTCGAAGATCGCTTTGAATTCGCATCTGTAATCGTCCGAGAAGAAGATGTTGTGCACGCCTAATTCGTCGAAGCTGCGGTCCATTCCCCAGTAGAAAATGATGCCGGAGCTGGATTTGGGCTGGTTTAATAGTTTCTTCGGTGCCGGTTCTTGGCTTAGTAATTTCTGGTAACTCGGTCGAATATCCGCGTTGCTCGCGATGTAATCGAAGGAATAAGAGCCTTTATCGGTCACAAGACCGGTGGCAGTATTATTCGATGTGGTGATTTGAGATACCTTTTCCTCTAACTGAAACTGAACTCCTAATTCCGTCGCTAGTTTGTGCAGGGCACGCGGAATGCTGATGATCCCGCCTTTTGGGAAAAAGGCCCCAATGTTATATTCTAAATGAGGAATGATCGATAATGTCGCTGGCGTTTGGTAGGGATCCGAGCCGTTATAAGTCGCATAGCGATCGAATAATTGCACCGTTTTCGGGTTTTTAAAACGCTTTTCGTGCGAGCGATGCATCGTGCTGAATAAGCCCAAACGGTGCAGATTCGCATAGCCTTTTAGTGCTTTTGGCCCTGTCCAGGTGGACAAGGAATGCAACGAGTTGTCTAAAAATAGCTCGCTGATGATGTGGTAATTCTCCCCGATTCTGCGTAAAAAGGCGGACACGTTTTCCGCGGATTCGCCTAATTCAGCGGCAATGGCTGCGGCCGTTTCTGTTGGTTCCGCATTCGTCTGCAATCGGGTACCATCCTCCCAAAAGTAGCGGCAAATCTCCGGCAAACGTTCGTAAGAGAAATAGTCGCGGGGATTCTTGCCCGCTAGTGTGAACAATTCGTCGACTAAATGCGGCATAGTGAAGAGGGAAGGGCCTGCATCAAAACGGAAGCCGTTCTTTTCAATCTGAGCAAGCTTGCCGCCCACGTAAGGATTTGCCTCAAAGACAGTCACTTCGTGGCCTGCCACCGCGCTGCGAATCGCTAGACCTAAGCCACCCATTCCTGAACCGACAATTCCGATTTTGCTCATCTTCAAAATTAAGTAAAAAAGAATAAAAGGGTAAATGTTTTTCACTCCCTGACCTTTTCTGTAATTTTGCACGAATTTTAATATTTACTATGCTACGTACACATACAAATGGCGAATTGCGCATCGAACATGCAGGCACTGAGGTAACACTTTGTGGCTGGGTTCAGCGTTCACGTGATAAAGGAGGGATGATTTGGGTGGATCTTCGGGATCGTTACGGTGTCACTCAATTGATGTTAGAGGAAGGGAAATCGTCAGCGGAGGCTTTAACATTAGCCCGCGGATTAGGTCGTGAATTCGTTGTAGAAGCGAAAGGTACCGTCGTAGAGCGTTTGTCTAAAAACGACAAAATGCCTACCGGTGATATTGAAATCAAAGTAAAAGAATTACGCGTATTGAATCCTGCGAAATTGCCTCCTTTCTTAATCGAAGATGAGACAGATGGCGGCGATGATATCCGCATGAAATACCGCTATTTAGACTTGCGTCGTAACCCGATTCGTGAGAGTTTGCAGTTGCGTCATCACGTAGGTCGTGAAGTACGTAACTACTTAGATAAGCAAGATTTTATCGAGGTAGAAACGCCTGTTTTAATCAAATCAACGCCAGAAGGCGCGCGTGATTTCGTGGTACCTTCTCGGATGAATCCAGGCGAATTTTATGCCTTGCCGCAATCTCCGCAAACCTTTAAGCAATTATTGATGGTATCTGGTTTTGACCGTTACTACCAAATTGTGAAGTGTTTCCGTGACGAAGATTTACGCGCAGATCGCCAGCCAGAATTTACGCAAATCGACTGTGAAATGTCCTTCGTGGAGCAAGAAGATATCCTGAACATGTTCGAGGGATTGATTCGCCATTTGTTCCAAAACGTAAAAGGACTTGACATCGGCGAAGTGCCTCGCATGACCTACGCAGATGCGATGAAATATTATGGTTCAGATAAGCCAGATATTCGTTTTGACATGAAATTCGTGGAATTGAAAGGCGAAGGTGTTGACTTGACTTCTGGAAAAGATTTCCAAGTTTTTGATGCGGCGAATACGGTGGTAGGAATCTGCGTCAAAGGTGCAGCGGAGTACACACGCAAGCAAATCGATGAATTAACAGACTTTGTTCGCCGTCCACAAATCGGCGCGAAAGGCTTGATTTACGCTCGCGTTCAACCGGACAGAGTGGTGAAATCATCGGTGGATAAATTCTATACGGAAGAAGATTTAGCGAAATGGGCTGCGGCATTTAATGCAGAACCAGGCGACTTGATCCTTGTGCTTTCTGGTGACGGAGACAAAGTGCGCAAGCAATTGAATGAATTACGTTTAGAGATGGGAACACGTATGGGATTACGTGATCCGAACAATTATAAAGTACACTGGGTAGTGGATTTCCCACTTTTAGAATACGGTGAGGAGGAAGATCGCTGGTTTGCGATGCACCATCCGTTCACTAGCCCGAAGCCGGAGGATATTCCGTTGATGCTTGCTGGTGAATTCGGCAAAGTGCGTGCAAACGCGTACGATTTAGTCGTGAATGGGGTGGAAGTAGGAGGAGGTTCGATTCGTATCTTCCAAAAAGACCTACAATCAAAAATGTTCGAAGTCCTTGGATTCACTCCAGAAGAGGCGCAAGCTCAATTCGGTTTCTTATTGGATGCCTTTGAATATGGAGCGCCGCCACACGGTGGATTAGCCTTTGGATTTGACCGTCTTTGCTCACTATTCGGAGG
>JBMSJH010000056.1:0-10935 GCA_049418705.1 Aquirufa sp. | reverse complement strand
ATCTATGATGAGCATAAAAAGAAGGCGGTCGGTGTTCGGGTGGTAAACGCGCTGACGAATGAAATGGAAGAGTATTTTGCGTCGATCATATTTGTGAATGCTTCGCCTTTGGCCACTAACTTAATCCTCTTAAATTCCACTTCCTCGCGCTTCCCGAATGGCCTGGGAAATGACTCCGGCATCTTAGGAACGCATATGGCCTTCCACAGCTACCGGGGCAGAATAACGGCAGAATACGACGGGGATTTAGACTACACCACCGCCGGGAAAAGACCAACCTCCGGCTACATCCCTCGCTTTAGAAATGTCTACAAACAGGAGACCGATTTCCTGCGAGGCTATGCGAGCAATCTTTCCGCTTCACGTATCGTCGAAAATGCGTCCGATTTAGTAGGCGAATCCTTAAAGAATTCCTTATTGAATCAAAAGCTGGGCAACTGGCACATCAACGTGGGCATGATGGGGGAGACGATTCCGAAGGCACATTCGACCGTTCGCTTGGACGCACAACAAAAAGACAAATACGGCATTCCGCTTCTTCGCGTATCCATTGGCTACGACGAAAACGATGAGAAAATGTTGAAAGATTTCCATCAACAATTCACCGAAATGTACTCCGCGGCAGGCTTCCACAACATTCAGCCTATCGATACGAAACGTCTACCTGGAAACGAGAACCACGAGATGGGTGGAGTGCGCATGGGAAGGGATCCTAAAACCTCCATGCTAAACGCCTTCAATCAATTGCACCACTGCAAAAATGTGTTTGTGACTGATGGCTCTTGCATGACTTCCACCTCTACCCAAAACCCATCCTTAACCTACATGGCATTGACGGCGCGGGCCGTAGATTATGCGATGAAAGAGAGAAAGAAACTTAACTTATAATTTTATGAATTGGCCTATCATTCGATCTGGTTTTATCTTTATTCTAGTACTATTTAGTATGACTAAAAGTGAAGGACAAATTTCAGGCGCCTTGAAAATAAAAGGCATCCCAAGGGAACTTGTTTGGGAAAATAAACCGAAACGTTTTCAAGTTACCCCCACATCTCTACAAATCATTTCCGGTGAAAAAACTGATATGTTCCGAGATCCAAATGTGACTTATAATACGGATAATGCCCCAAAATTACTTTTTGAGGCGGACTCTAATTTTGTTTTCACAGCATCGGTGGAGCATGCTTTTGCTTCTAAATGGGACGGTGGTGCTTTAATCATTAAACAAGATAGTCTGAACTGGGTAAAATGCTGTTTCGAAAAAGATTATACAGGCGCAAAAAGAGTGGTCAGCGTGGTGACTAAAGGGATTTCGGATGACTGCAACTCCGTAGAAATAAAAGGGAATAAAGTCTATTTTAAAATTGCCAAAGCAAACAACGTCATCACCCTGTATTATTCAATAACCGGGAAAAACTGGTATTTATTTAGACACTTCACCTTTGATACCAGCGGCCCTTTCAAAATCGGTTTCTTATCACAGTCTCCCATAGGTACTGAATGCACCGTAACCTTCCGAGATATTTACTATTCACCAAAGAAAATTAAAGACCCCTATGCGGGAGAATAATATGGCATCTATCAACCCACACATCCATTTCAACGGCAACACCGAAGAGGCTTTTGAATTTTATCGCTCCATTTTAGGCGGTTCGTTTTCGCGTCTTATGCGCTTCAAGGAATTAAATAATCCCGACTTTTCTTTCCCGGAAGAAGAATGGGAAAAAATCATGTTGATTCGGTTACCAATAGCCGGTGGAGGTTATTTGTCCGGTAGCGACATCCCTAATTTTATGGGTGTCGTGAGCGAAGAAGAAAACCGTAGCAAGATTATCCTCAGCGCTAATTCGCTAGAAGAAGCCACCGCTTTATTTGATGGACTTTCTGCTGGAGGTGCGGTAGAAATGCCAATGGATGAAGGCCCCTGGGGGTCTCATTTAGGCACTTTCCGCGATAAATATGGGGTGGAGTGGATGGTGGAGGTTACCCCATAGCCCATTCAAAAATCTCAATAAAAACAAGTCCGAAAACCAACGACAAGTGAACAATGAGTGTCAACTTTTGCCAGCTAGGCCTTTCGTTCCATGGCTGCTCTTGATTAAATGGATCAAAAGCTAAGCCAATTCCTAAAGAAGCCGCACCTTGCGTAAAGTCTTTTGAAATGAGCGCCTGATAAAGGCCCAAAAGCAAAAAGCCTACATAAAGAATGCGGTTGATAGGAGAGTTTTTCATCTGCAGAACGTTTTATTTTGCATCATTCCAGCCATCTAAAATGCCTGATTTGATGTCATTATAGTTAGAAATAAAAAATACAACTAAGACAATCCAAAGAATCGTTTTCCAGTTGTTGCGAACAAGTGTTTTTAAGTCGTTAATTAACTGATTCATATCTGTGATTTTAATGGTGAAATTAAATTCGTAGGGTTTGGTTTCAGTTGATTTGCTAAATTCTGACAAGTCGGCTTTCAACGCTTCCCCTAGCATCTTTAACGAATAAAGACTCGGTTTTACTTCGTTGTTTTCGATTCGTTGAATGGTCCGAAGCGTCAAACCCGTTTGTTCTGAAAGTTCCTTTTGAGAATAGTTCAAACTGGTTCTTAGCTCTTTCAATCTGGCACCAAAATCCATGTGCAAATATGATTGTTTATGTTTTGAAATTGTGGACAAGGAGACGTCATTGAGACGACATTTCGCTTTCCAACAGGCAATTATACGAATTATTTATTTTTCAATGCCCTGAATTTCTCCAAATCTAAGCACATAATCCCCCTCCAAGTCAGGAACAGAAAGTGAGAAATTTATAGTATACTTACCCGACTAAAACCTATTTAAACACCATGAAAAAACTATATATCTTCCTTCTTTCCTGCCTTGCCTAGACAGCTACTGCTCAAGACGGCACAATTTATCCATTAGAAGCACCTAAAGAACCGAATGCTATTCCCTTAAACACCGGCTCTGTGAAAGACCAACCGGCACCAGAAACTTGGTTCAAACAATGGGGCGATCCGATGGCCAGAAATATTTCGAAAGCAACTTTAACTCCCTTCTTCCCTGAAAAAGGAAAGGCAAACGGAACCGTTGTCATCGTCGCACCTGGAGGTGGGTACCGTTGGCTTTCTATGGGAAATGAGGGCTGGGAAGTGGCTGAGGCTTTGGCCTAGGCAATCCGAACCGCACCAGCAATAAATGGTTTGATGCCTTTATGCACTGGTTAGAGGTGAATAAGTTTATGTAGAGAAAGAGGTGATTATCAATAATCCGCCTTCTCCGACCTAACCACTAATTCCGTATCGATTAGTTCTAGGGACAAAACCATGTCCTTCACCGTCTCTTTGTATTTCTTAAAATGGGGCGCGGAGATGTGTGCCTGATAGGCTTCTGGGCTTGCATACACCTCAAAAATGGTGATAACCGAAGGATCCTTTTTATCCGAAACTGCCGTATAGGACAAGACACCCGGCTCTAATTTGATCGCCGCATCCATCTGCTCCTGGAGTGCAGACTTGTATTTTTCTAGCTGATTGCCGTCTACTTTTATTTTGGCAATACGGTACATTTTCGACGCCTTCCCAGAGGAATAATCCAAGTAGGTTAAATTCCCTTCCCAGCTACCTACTGAACTAGCTAAATCTTTGACTTGTAAGGATTGTGCATTTGCGAATAAACTCAGCAACACAAGCGCTGATGTAAGCAGGACTTTTTTCATAGGTATGGGTTTATTAATTACCTGCAATAGGAGATCCGAAAATACCCACAGCAAGCTCTACCCAAATAAGCATAAATACTAGCAAAAATAAAGCGATAAAAAGAGCTTTATACTTGTATGTAAGGGTAGCCCGCAAAATTTGTTTTATCCCAAAACTCAAAGATAAAATGAGCAATCCCATGATCATAAAATCAAATAGGCTCCAATTAACCTCGTCAGAAATCAACATACCTACTAAGGGTAATAACAACAATAATAAGGGCGAAAAAACACGCCAGTTTTTAGTTTTCATCTGCTATTTTTTATATTCCAAAATATCGGCCGGTTGACATGCTAAGACTTCACATATGGCCTCTAAAGTACTGAATCGAATTGCTTTTGCTTTTCCAGTCTTCAATATGGACAAGTTCGAAAGGGTAAGCCCTACTTTTTCAGAGAGTTCATTTAATGACATTTTTCGTTTTGCCATCACGACATCTAGATTGATAATTATGGCCATAATTTAAATTGTTAAGTCGTTTTCGTTTTTCATCTGGAGCGCATTCTGAAAAAGCATCTCTAGGATAGCCGCAAAAACGGACACCACGAAAGGAATACAAGCCACAAAAAAACCGTAAATGATCAAACCTGGAGCATCATCTGCCTCAGCAATGGGAAACAAAAAAGGGACGAAACCGACCATCAAAAGAATACCTCCTACCAGAGAGGCTAGTTTAATATTGCGAAAGGCCTGGATAGAAAATGCGGAGAATCCTAAATTTTGATCAATCAAGGTTAACAATTTCCAGGATTGCCATAGAACAAAGAAATAGGGTATAGTCACCGCATAAAGTACCGTGATGATAACCAAAATGGCCTTAGCTGCCATGGGGAAATCCGCATTTAATCCTGTGTATAAACTAGGGAAAGCAAAAATAGAAATCGCTAAAACGATGAGTGCCATAACCAGTAATGTGGCCTTAAGAAGGAGAGTAGAGCCTTTTTTGAACATTTTTGTGTGTGTTTTACCTCGTGATTACAGGGCAAACATAGTACAAATTTATTGATAAACAATAAATTTATATTGATAATTAATCCTTCACACATCTAAATCCCGTATGCTGTAAGCCAGAGTCTGGGCTTGATTTCATTCTGGCAGCATTTCGGTAACTAGCACAATAGCTATCATTGCACAGGAATGATCCTCCTCGCATGACGCGTTTGGGAACTTGGGGCTCATCGGGGTCAAAACTTTTTGAGGGGCCATGGGGATTTAGGCGAGGACTTTGCTTGTAATAATCAGATCGATACCAATCTGCACACCACTCCCACACATTTCCAGCCATGTCGTAAAGTCCATATCCATTCGGTTGAAAGGACTTTACAGGTGCCGTTGTGGACTTATAGCCATCTAGGGCGAGATCCTCCTGAGGGAAATTTCCCTGAAAACTATTAGCTTTAAATGGGGCGACATTGACAGATGCCGAACCCCAGGGATAGCGCTCATTTTTTAACCCTCCTCTGCTAGCCCATTCCCATTCTGCTTCCGTAGGCAACCGCTTCCCCGCCCAATTTGCGTAGGCCAAGGCATCATCATAGGAAACGTGTACCACCGGGTGATGGTCCTTTCCTTGGATACTTGATTCGGGTCCTTGAGGATGTTTCCAATCAGCCCCTCGCTTAAATTCCCACCACTGAGAATAATCAGTTAAGTTAACGGGGCCTTGGGTGGGTTTAAATACCAATGAACTTGGAGCAAGTAAAGAATCAGGTGGCCTGGGTGTGCCTACGGGCACTTGTTTCGACAGTTCCTCCCAATCAATCGATTTTTCTGCCGTTGTGATATAGTTAGTTGCCTGCACAAATTTGGCAAAATCAGCATTTGTGACTTCCGTTTCATCCATGTAAAATCCTTTTAACTGAACAGGGTGTAATGGATACTCATCCGCCCTTCCTTGATTATCGTGGGACCCCATCATAAAAGAGCCGGCGGGAATTCGTTTCATACCAAGGTAAGAAGAGATCGTCTTTTTTTGCTTAGAGCCAGGCTGCACTTTGTATCGACTAGGCATAGGGACATGACAAGTAGGTACCTTTTGCTGACCAAGCAAGAGAAAGCAGGGCAAAAAGAAAATGAGCAAACACTTCATTTATATCTTATACATTACGAATGCAAACAAATTTATATAAATTTAATCTGTTTAAGCAAAATCTATTGATCACATGAAGAAGACTATATTTTACTTTTTGTTAGGATTCCTTTTGTTGACTTCGACTATTCTCTTTAGTCAGGCCAAACAGCCAAGTCGTCCCAATATCATCTTCATCATGTCAGATGACCATGCTTATCAGGCCATTTCAGCTTATGACAAGAGGCTTATATCAACTCCTAATATTGATAAAATCGCTAAAAATGGCGTATTATTTACGAATGCTAGTGTAACAAATTCCATTTGTGCTCCTAGTAGAGCCACTATTTTAACAGGGAAACATTCCCACCTAAATGGGAAAGTGGATAATCATTTTAGCTTTGATACAAGCAATGTTACCTTTCCGCAACTGCTTCAAAAAGGAGGATATCAAACGGCGATGTTTGGGAAACTTCATTTTGGAAATAGCCCAAAAGGCTTTGATCAATTTAAAATATTACCAGATCAGGGAAACTATTATAACCCTGATTTTATCACAAAAAAAGAAGGGAAAATTAACGTTACGGGCTATGTAACAGATATTATCACAGACATGACATTAGATTGGTTACAAAAGGAGCGCGATCCCGCAAAACCTTTTATGCTCATGTATTTGCACAAAGCGCCCCACCGTTCCTGGTTAATGGCTGAACGGCATTTGAAGGAAATGACTTCTACTGCCTTCCCTGAACCACCTACGTTATTTGATGATTATACTGGCCGGACAGGCGCTGTCAAAGAGGCGGAAATGAATATCTTAAAACATATGTCCTGGTCAGGAGATAACAAGATCTATCCTAAAACGATGGATTCACTACATATTCCAGAAATAGGTTTTGACAAAAGACGTTTTGAGGCTGAAATGGGTCGATTAAACCCTTCCCAAAAAACGCATTTCAATGCCGTTTATGACCTAATCAATGCTGAATTCATCAAAGCATACCCGCGCATGACGGATCAAGATAAAATGCGCTGGAAATACCAACGCTACATGCAAGACTATTTAGGTACCATCAAGGCTGTCGATGAAAATGTGGGTCGCCTTTTAGACTATTTAGAAGCAAATCATTTATTAGAAAACACGTTGTTAGTTTACACGTCTGACCAAGGATTTTACTTAGGTGAACATGGTTGGTTTGATAAACGCTTTATTTATGATGAATCATTCAAAACTCCTTTGCTCGTATCTTGGCCTAATCAAGTTAAAGCCGGCCAAAAATCAGATGCTTTGGTCCAAAACCTTGACTTCGCACAAACCTTTTTAGAGGCGGCTGGTATTCCAGCTCCTGCAGACATGCAAGGCCAAAGTTTGCTCCCTTTGCTAAAGAACCAGGCTTGGGAAAGAGATGCGGTATATTATCATTATTATGAATACCCAGCAGAACACATGGTCAATCGCCATTATGCCGTGATTACTAAAAAATACAAGCTCATCCATTACTATTTTAAAGAGGATGTTTGGGAGCTCATTGATCGGGAAAAAGATCCCATGGAGTTAAAAAATGTATACAATGACCCGGCCTATTCAGCAATCAAAAAGACCTTACACAAACAATTATCTGAATTGCGCGTGAAGTATAAGGACAATTCCGCCCTGAGTCAAAATTACATAGACCGTTTCTTGAAGGATGCTTCAGAAGGCAAAGTATTCGGGGTGCCTAAAGAGAAGGCTTTACAAATGATGAAGAAATAATTCGATGATTAAGTAGGTAGCAATTCCTGCCATTTTACAAGAAGGACTTAATTGCATCTCTGAAAATCAAAAAGAGATAAACAATTACGCCCACAATGACTTCGTTTCGGTACTTTTTAAAGAATTGAACGAGCTTGTCCATATTATTTTGAGTTAAATGACTTATCTCCATCATCAATTCTTGATCTACTATTCAAGAAAAGACGTAGGGTTAATTGAAAGTAAAGTAGATTAACAAATAGGCCTATAATAGCTGGAATTATAGATGATTCTCCTTTATAGAGCGCATTTCCAAAAGCCCAGTCAGCACTGCGAAAATCCAGATAAAAATAGAATCCTGTCACGATAAAAAGTAAGCCTGCTATCCACTTTTGTTTATTCAAATCATTAACTGAATAACCGATAATCAATATAAGTAGGCCTATTACCATCATATGAACATACACCCAAAGCATGGCATCGTAATAATGGGCTGATTTCAAAATCAAATCAGGCACTTCAAATTGCGCCATACTTTGCATTAATCCTTTAGAGAATAGACTAATGGGTAAAACTAAAAATGTGTATCCTACGATCAAGAAGGTTCTTTTGAAATTGGGTAGTAGTGATTTCATAATAAATTATAATCCTCTTTTTAACGCAAGGCCTATTTGTCCTGCATGATAGGAGTTATGGTATAGAATATGGGAAAACAACCTCGCTTTTGTGACTGCCCCGAAAAAAGGGGTTTCTATTATATCTGACCACCCCGAAATAGGAGTTGTTTCTATAATCTCTTCCAGCATTTTAAATCCTTTCTCAATTAGCTTTTTGCTTCCCTCAAAATCATTTCCCTGTCCCTCGTCCTGCTTCCCTAAGGTAGAATTCTGAACCTCACTAGGTATACCAAAAAATAACCAAACATAAGCATGGTCTCTCCTATGTGCCGATAAATGAACCCAACAGATGAGGTATTTTCATTTAAAGATTTCCATTTTAATTAATTCCAAGGTTAATTCTCGTACAATAAACAACCCTAAGTTAATTTCATTTATTTATTGACCAAAGAAAATCAAAGTCTTTAATAAAGATGAACTCCCTGACTGACAACAAAAAAGCCGATCATTTTTGATCAGCTTACCCCCTCTCCTGGATTAGAATTAGGGTCCCAGACATTAAAATATGTGATCTGTTTAATAAATATAAAATCCCTTACCCACTTTCTTGCCCCACTCCCCTTTCTCGAATTTCTCCACGATCGTAGGTGAAGGTTTATCTGCTTCATTTCCAGAAGATTGGTATTTTTCCATGCCCACATGATAGGCCAGGTCGATCCCAGTCAAATCCAACAATTGGAACGGTCCCATCGGGTAGCCCAAGCCTTTCATGACCGCCTGATCGATATCTTCTACCGAAGCAACGCCTGAATCTAAAAGATTTAATGCTTCCTTTCGGGTGGCTTGTAACATACGATTAACCACAAAACCGTAAATCTCTTTTTGAAGAACAATAGGCGTCTTTCCCATTTGTATTGAAACCGCTTCTAAAAGCTCTACCGTTTCCGCGGATACGTGTGGTCCTTTCACAATCTCCACTAAATTCATCACGAGCGCCGGATTGAAAAAGTGCATGTTGACGACCTTATCTGGGCGATTCGTGGCCGAGGCAATTTGGGAACTGACGATATAGGAACTATTCGTGGCTAAAATGGTATGTGGTGGACAAAGGGTGTCTAATTCACTAAACAAGGCCCTTTTAACCTCTAATTTTTCGATGATGGCTTCGATAATTAAATCGGCCTGCTGTACGGCAACTGCCAAAGACGTTTCAAAACGCAATCCCGCCTTCGTTTTAGTCACCTCTTCCGAGCTCATGCGCCCTTTAGTTATTCGCCCGGCTAAATAGGTGTCGGCAAAGTCGCTAGCGCGTTGCAAGGCATCTGGATTCTGATCCGTACAAATCACCTGAAAACCTGCTATCGCAGCCGAAATGGCAATTTGGTGACCCATATTACCGGCTCCGATCACCGTGATGTGGCGTATGGCAGTAGACATATTAATCAATTTTAGAGGATGAATTTATCGGGCGGTTACGCCACCAATTCGCAAGCAATGAACCAGAAATGGTCATCCAAGGAACCGAGATGGCTGAAGCCAAGCCAACGGTAGCAATTTTACCCATTTGTAGGGCAATACCAGAAGATAATCCGCCATTTTGCAAGCCTACTTCCAAGGAAATAGTCCGGCAGGTTTGCTCGCTTAGACCAGCTAATCGGCCACTCCAATAGCCCAATAAATAGCCGATGGAATGGTGAATCATAGACGCTAAAAACAAAAAAGGTCCTATTTTTAATAAAGCATCTCGACCCGAAGAAACAATGACCACAAGCATCATGAAGACGCCAACCATCGAAATGGTAGGCATAATTTTCTTCAGCACCTGCAATTTTGCCTTCAATAGGCTATTCAATACTAGCCCCAAAATGATTGGTAAAATGATCATTTCGCCCACGTGAAGCATCATCTTTAAGAAGTCTACTTCGACATATTTTCCCGCCAATAATTTCATCAGTAAAGGGGTCATGACCGGCGCCATCAACGTCGAAATCGTACCGATCGTAATAGATAAGGGTACATCCGCTTTCGCAATAAATGCCAGTACATTTGAGGTAACGCCACTGGGAACAGATCCGATGAGGATGATTCCCGCAGCAATTTCAGATGGAAATCCAAAGGTGGTAGCCAATGTAACTGCCACTAAGGGCATAATGGTGAAATGGCTGATTAGTCCGATAATCACGGCTTTTGGCATTTTTAAAACCCCCTCAAAATCCTTCACGCTCATCTCCGTTCCCATCGTAAACATGATCAACTGGATCAACGGAACAATCAAAGAAGAGAATTTGAAATCCCCAATGTGGACGAAATACTGTGGATAAAATATTCCCAAAACCACCGCCCCCACTAGACACAGCGTGAAAACATGCTGTTTCAAACGAGGATCAATAAAACCGACCAGCACTAAACTAAAAAGTGCACCCAACAGAAATACGCCCGAGTTTAAAAAACCGGCAGACCCAATTCCTTGATAAAAAAACGCCAGCAGCAAAAGCAAACTGAGCGAATAAAGTACTTTGGGCAGCTTTTTCATGATTTAGAGGTTTAGCGAGATTCGGTTCGAAATCAAAAGTGATGCCTCCGCAAGTTTCTCCCGCACAGCGTCGATTCCCATTTGCGCTTCGTCATCGATGCGAGCAAGCATAGGAACCGTCAGCGCAGCAATCGCGTTAGCGTGTTGATCAAAAATAGGATAGGAAATCGCTTGCAAGCCTGCATACTGATTGCTTTTAATCGAGGCATAACCTTGCTTCAAGACCTTTTCTATTT
>JBMSJH010000055.1:0-11078 GCA_049418705.1 Aquirufa sp. | reverse complement strand
TTCGCCACAAATCCCTCGACCGTGTTAAAGTTTGAATCAAAAACGGGGGACTTGTAATAGATCTCAAAGGGGTAAAAATCCCGTTTAAATTCGCCAAAATAAAAGGACTTACTTAATATCAATTGGGTAGGATTAAACGGAGTCACCTTGAAACTATCAATCACTACCTCTTTATTTTTCATTCCGGGAATATCATTGAAAAACGCAGGATCTAAACCAACCTTATTCGTTGTACCTTTGTAATACACCGAATCAATCATCACCAGATTAGAGGTAGGTCTTTGCTTCCACTTTCTTAATAGAGAGCCATGAAGGTTTGTCAAAAATTGATTCGCAAACGTTTCATCAAAAGCAACGGCAGAAATATTAAGGGTCTCGTTTACCTGCTTAGGCTCATCAAATAAACTTGCATCGAATTTCCATTCCTCCGGCTGACTAATTGCTTCTTGATCCCAAACATACTCTCCATCGCTTCCCAGTAACCCTGCGACTAATCGGATTTGACCCTTATTAGGAATCCATTTACCTTGAAAGACTTGATTCTGCAAATCAAATCGATAATCAATCGCGTCCGCAAATACGGTGCCTTCAAAACGAACAACCCAACCATCCCCATCCAAGGTTAAAACACCTTTAAATAGTCGATCCCGACGTAATTTAGGCTCAAGGTGAAATTGAACACACCACTTGCCATCTACTAAAGTGTCGCCTTTAAAATTAAAATGGTAATAGGACTTTGCCTGAAAACTTAATGGGGAAACACAGGAGGTTCCCACATAATCCTGGTATAGATCTGGCCAAAGAAAAAGGGTAGGCTTTGTGTACTTTTTATGAAACGTTTGAACCGATTCAACACCGTGTATCATTTGATTTAAATGGCCTACTTGCACCTCCGATATAGTTTGATTCCCATACCATTGACCCATTTGAATGCCCTCTTTTGCCACTAATCGCTTCCGAGCAATCCCGATCACCTGATTAAATCGAGCCTTTTCCTGCACTTTTACTCGCATTTTAAAGGAACCAATTGCTTTACCATGTTCTTCTGCTAAAGCTAACGCTTTGTCTAAAATGGCGGCCGGGGGAAGGGATTGTGCTTGAATTTCATTTGGGAGAAAATGAAAAAGGGAACAAATCAGGAAGAATATTCTCCAATGCTTCAAGCGAACGGGTGATTAAAATGTATAAATAATCCTATTTAAAATAGGTTAAGTTAAGCAATAAAGCAAAGTTCTTAATAAAACGGTAACAAAGGAAATGTTATCATAAAATAGTGGCAAAATTGAAGCTAATCTATTAATTTTGTGAACATTTTTTACCAAACATTTTTACCATGGCCTTTGACATTGAAATGATTAAAGCTGTTTATGATCGCATGCCGGCTCGCATTGCTGCGGCTCGTGCGTTAACAGGTAAACCGCTTACGTTAACTGAAAAAATTCTTTACAGCCATTTATGGGAAGGAACAGCCTCATCTGAGTATGCAAGAGGAGCTTCTTATGTAGATTTTGCACCAGACCGTGTGGCGATGCAAGATGCAACAGCTCAAATGGCCTTATTACAATTTATGCAAGCAGGACGTCCTCAAGTAGCCGTTCCTTCTACCGTACATTGTGATCACTTAATTGAAGCAAAAGTAGCCTCTACTACGGATTTACAAGTAGCAGTGGATAAAAATAAAGAGGTTTATGACTTCTTATCGTCTGTTTCAGACAAATATGGTATCGGTTTCTGGAAACCAGGTGCAGGTATCATTCACCAAGTAGTTTTAGAAAATTATGCTTTCCCTGGCGGGATGATGATCGGAACTGACTCACACACGGTTAACGCGGGTGGTTTAGGTATGATCGCTATCGGTGTAGGTGGAGCAGATGCTTGCGACGTAATGGCAGGCCTAGCTTGGGAATTGAAATTCCCTAAGTTGATTGGTGTTAAATTAACAGGTAAATTAAATGGTTGGACATCTCCTAAGGATGTAATTTTGAAAGTAGCAGGTATCCTAACTGTAAAAGGTGGAACAGGTGCTGTTGTTGAATATTTCGGTGAAGGTGCTACTTCGATGTCTTGTACAGGTAAAGGTACGATTTGTAATATGGGTGCCGAAATCGGTGCAACTACCTCTACTTTTGGATATGATGATTCAATGGCTCGTTATTTAGAGTCTACAGGTCGTGCTGATGTAGCTGCTTTAGCCAACGGAGTGAGAGAACACTTAACAGCGGATCCAGAAGTTTATGCGAATCCAGAAAAATACTTCGATCAAGTAATCGAAATCGACTTAGATACATTAGAACCACACTTAAATGGTCCATTCACACCAGATTTAGCTACTCCTATCTCTAAAATGAAGGAATTAGCGGAGAAGAATGGCTGGCCTACGAAAGTAGAAGTTGGTTTAATTGGTTCTTGTACGAACTCTTCTTACGAAGATATCGCACGTGCAGCTTCATTAGCGAAGCAAGTAGCTGCGAAAGGTTTGAAAACAAAAGCACAATTCACGATCACACCAGGTTCTGAATTAGTACGTTATACAATCGAGCGTGATGGATTTATCTCTACGTTTGATTCGATCGGAGCTACGGTATTCTCGAATGCTTGTGGACCTTGTATCGGTCAATGGGCTCGTCCAGGTGCTGAAAAAGGTGAGAAGAACACGATTGTTCACTCATTCAACAGAAACTTTGCGAAGCGTGCGGATGGAAACCCGAACACTTTTGCTTTCGTAGCTTCACCAGAAATGGTTACAGCTTTAGCGATTGCGGGTGATTTAACCTTCAATCCATTAACGGATACGTTAACAAACGAAAAAGGAGAGCAAGTAAAATTAGATGCACCTACAGGTGATGAATTACCTAAATTAGGTTTCGCTGCTGAAGATGCTGGTTACCAAGCTCCTGCTGCCGATGGTTCAGGTGTTCAGGTGAAAGTTTCTCCTACATCAGATCGTTTACAATTATTAGATCCATTCGCAGCTTGGGAAGGTTCTGATTTGAAAGGTTTGAAATTGTTAATTAAGGCCAAAGGAAAATGTACAACGGATCACATCTCAATGGCTGGTCCTTGGTTGAAATTCCGTGGTCACTTAGATAATATCTCGAATAACATGTTAATCGGAGCGGTAAACTTCTTCAACGAGAAGACAGATAACGTGAAGAACGCATTAACAGGTGAATATGGTCCAGTTCCAGCTACTCAGCGTGCTTACAAAGCTGCGGGTATCGGAACGATCGTAGTAGGAGATACCAACTATGGTGAAGGTTCATCTCGTGAGCACGCAGCCATGGAGCCTCGTCACTTAGGCGTTCGCGCGGTATTAGTGAAGTCTTTTGCTCGTATCCATGAAACTAACTTGAAGAAGCAAGGTATGTTAGCCTTGACTTTTGCTAACGAAGCTGATTATGACAAAATCCAAGAGGATGATTCAATCAATATCGTTGGTTTAGGAAGCTTTGCTCCTGAGAAATCATTAACGATTGAATTAGTTCATGCAGATGGTAGCACAGAAAGTTTTGCTGTGAATCATACGTATAATGAACAACAAATCGAATGGTTCAAAGCAGGTGGTGCCTTAAACATCATCCGTGCCTCAGTAAAATAATTTGAAATAGGGGCGAAATTGCTTAATTTTGCCCCTTGTTAAAAAAATAAAGCCCTAACAAACCCATGGCAGCGATTAACGCGGTTAAAATATTTTCTGGTTCTGCATCTAATTATTTAGCGAAGGATATCGCTAAGTATTATGGCAAAGATTTGGGCGCCGTAACTAACTTAAAGTTCTCTGACGGTGAAATGTCACCTAGTTTTGATGAATCTGTGCGTGGTTGCGATGTTTTTATCATTCAGTCTACTTTCCCATCTGCGGATAATTTAATGGAGTTATTGTTAATGATCGATGCCGCTAGACGTGCATCTGCTCACTACGTAACAGCTGTGATTCCGTATTTTGGGTATTCTCGTCAAGATCGTAAGGATCGTCCTCGTGTAGGTATTGGTGCAAAATTAATTGGTAATTTATTGACTGCAGCTGGAGCTGATCGTTTAATGACGATTGACTTACATGCAGGCCAAATTCAAGGATTCATGGACTTCCCAGTAGATCACTTGGAAGGAAATGCCATCTTTGTTCCTTATTTAAAGTCTTTAAATTTAGATAACATTCTTTTCGCATCTCCGGATGTGGGAGGTGTTGTTCGTACCCGCAACATGGCTAAATTCTTTAATGCGGAGATGGTTATTTGCGATAAGCACCGTAAACGCGCGAATGAAATTGCATCGATGCAATTAATTGGTGACGTAAAAGGAGCAGATGTAATCTTAGTCGATGACTTAATTGATACCGGTGGTACTTTGTGCAAAGCCGCTCAGTTAATTATGGACAAAGGAGCAAATTCAGTAAGGGCGGTTGTCACCCACCCAGTTTTATCAGGTAAAGCGTATGAAAACATTTCTAATTCTGTGTTGACAGAATTATTAGTGACGGATACAATTCCTCAAAAACAAGCTTGTGACAAAATTAAGGTACTTTCAGTGGCTGAGCTATTTGCAAAAGCGATTGGTCGTATCCGTGATCACGAATCTATCAGTTCATTATTTATTAAATATTAATTTCAACCGTTTCTAGGGGATAGCCTTGTTGCGAAAGACTAGAAGCATTAACAAAAACAAAATGAAAAAATTAGAGATTGTAGGGTTTAAAAGAGCGAATCTCGGTACGAAGAGCGCAAATGATTTACGTAACGAAGCGATGGCACCATGTGTATTGTATGGTGGTTCTGAGCAAGTTCACTTTGCTGTTCCAATGATCCTTTTCCGTGAATTATTATATTCATCGGATGTGTATGAAGTTGAATTAAACATTGAGGGTACTAAATACCGTGCAATCTTACAAGATGCACAGTTCCACCCAGTAAATGAGATGATCTACCACGTAGACTTCTTAGAAATTCAAAAAGGTAAAGCAATCAAGATTGCTGTGCCAATTAAAGTAACTGGAAATTCTCCAGGTGTTATCAAAGGGGGTAAAATGGTGCAAAAATTACGTAAGGTAACTTTACGTGGTCAAGCAGAAAACATTCCTGATTTCGTAACAGTTGATATTTCTGGTTTAGACTTAGGTCAAACAGTGAAAGTAAACAAATTAGCTGTGGAAGGATGTGAGATCTTAAATCCAATGTCTAACCCAGTAGCAACAATCGATATCCCAAGAGCATTAAGAGGAAAAATTAACGCTTAATTTCTCAAACGGATTTCACAGATTGATAGATAAAAGAAAAGCCCCGCAAATGCGGGGCTTTTTTCATGCCTTATGTATAAGGACTATTTCTTTGCTACAATCGCTTTAACGATAGGAGCTTTTTCGATCTTCGCTGCATGATCATTGTCACCTACGTGAATATAAGGAGCAATAACTAACGATACGATCGACATTAATTTAATCAAGATGTTCATAGAAGGACCAGACGTATCTTTGAATGGATCACCTACGGTATCACCTGTTACGGCAGCCTTGTGAGGCTCAGAACCTTTCTTGTAAGTTTGGCCATCGATTAAAACGCCTTTCTCAAATGATTTCTTAGCGTTATCCCAAGCTCCACCTGCATTTGATTGGAAAATACCCATCAAAACACCTGAAACAGTTACTCCCGCTAAAACACCACCTAAAACCTCAGGTCCCATCGTGAAACCTACGATAACTGGAACGATTAAAGCAATCGCACCTGGAAGGATCATTTGACGAATAGAAGCTTCTGTAGAAATAGCTACGCATTTCTCGTATTCTGGCTTCGCTTTGTATTCCATAATTCCTGGAATATCACGGAATTGACGACGAACTTCGTTCACCATTTCCATAGCCGCTTTACCTACCGCAGAGATACATAAAGCTGAGAAGATAAATGGAATCATACCACCTACGAATAAACCAGCTAAAACATCTGCCTTGTAAATATCAATGTGGCTAATGCCTGCGATACCTACGAAAGCAGCAAACAAAGCTAATGAAGTTAAGGCTGCAGAAGCAATCGCAAAACCTTTACCTGTAGCCGCTGTTGTATTTCCTACCGCATCTAAATTATCTGTACGCTCACGAACCTCACCTGGAAGTTGAGACATCTCTGCAATACCACCAGCGTTATCTGCGATAGGACCGAATGCATCGATCGCTAATTGCATCGCTGTCGTTGCCATCATACCTGCCGCAGCGATAGAAACACCATAAATACCAGCAAAGTGATAAGAACCGATAATACCTGCCGCTAAAACAAGGATAGGTAAAACCGTTGATTCCATACCTACCGCTAAACCACCAATGATGTTAGTCGCGTGACCTGTACCTGATTTCTGAACGATTGAATCAACCGGACGCTTACCCATTGCTGTGTAATATTCTGTAATGATTGACATTAAAGCACCTACTACTAGACCTACAATGATCGCATAAAATACATCCATTGAAGTGAAAGTAGTACCACGAAGGGTTAAGTATTCTGGTAAAATATTCTTTACTAAGAAATAAGACGTCACAAACGTAATCGCGATTGAAGTATAGTTACCTACGTTTAACGCATTTTGAACAGATGCCGTTTCGCTAGATATACGTACAAAGAACGTACTAACTAAAGAAGCAAGTAGACCTACGCCTGCAATTAACATCGGTAATAATACAGGAGAGAAGCCACCGTAATTATCTGTAACCGAGATTTCTTGTCCTAATACCATCGTTGCTAGAATTGTAGCTACGTAAGAACCGAATAAGTCAGCTCCCATACCTGCCACGTCACCCACGTTATCACCTACGTTATCCGCGATAGTTGCTGGATTACGCACATCATCTTCTGGGATACCAGCTTCTACTTTACCTACTAAGTCAGCACCTACGTCAGCCGCTTTAGTATAAATACCACCACCCACACGCGCAAACAAAGCGATAGACTCAGCTCCTAAAGAGAAACCAGCTAATACTTCGATTGCCGTTTTCATCTCTACAGATGTTAAGGCTTGGCCTTGTGCGAAGATTTGGTAGAAGGCAATAAATAAACCACCAAGACCTAAAATTGCTAAACCAGCTACACCCATACCCATCACGGATCCTCCTGTGAAAGAAACAGATAAAGCCTTAGCTAAAGAAGTTCTTGCTGCTTCTGCTGTACGAACGTTTGCCTTTGTAGCGATGATCATACCAATATAACCAGCCGTTGCAGAGAAAACTGCTCCGATTAAGAATGCTACAGCAATTAAAGGGGAGGAGTGAATCGGATTTTCCGGTGTTCCCTCTTGAGAACCTAACCAAGCTAATAAAATAGCAGTTGGGATAGCGAAATAAGTTAAAATTTTCCACTCTGCTTTTAAGAAGGCAATCGCACCATCTGCGATATAACCAGCCAACTCCTGCATTTTTTCATTTCCGGCATCTTGTTTAGACACCCAATTAAACTTCCATGCTGTGTACAGCAATCCTACTAAACCAAAAGCAGGAACTAGGTAAACAATTTGATTCATAAAGGTTGATTTAGATTATTCCAAAAAAATTTAGCACAATTTAGGTAAATGAGTGCAAATAAACAATTAGAAAGGCAATCTGACTAGAATTTTCCATTTTTCTGGAACGACAGAACCCATCGGATAGACGAAATCTACTCCTAAAATTTTACCAATTCCCGTTATACCATAACTAAGTTCCTGGTAATTAACTACTTGAGAATTAACTGAAGATTGTAAATAAGCATAGCCTACTTTTTCGTTCAATCCATACATGGCTAAAAACGCATTTTGTGTCAACACAAACTTGCGAGGTTCCCATTGAAGAAATGCCTTGAAATGCCCTCCTGGATTTGAAAGAGCATAATACGGAAGCGCTAAAAAACGATTGTCTCCTGAGCTAACATTGATTTCATTCCCCCTAAAGTGTTGATAATCCAAAATTAAGCTAGGCTTATTGATAAAGTGTGCACCTGAAATGCGGTAATTGATTGATCCCCAATTTGCTAAAGGTATAGTTTGGAACACCTGAAAGGATATCTTACTATAGTCATTATCACCAAACGCCTGTTCATACATCCCTTGTAAGGTTGGACCTGACTCATTAGATAGACGTCTCGCTCCATTATAGCGTCTCCAAGTTGCAAAGGGCTGGTAGCGCACTAAAATGGATCCAAAAACCTGCTGACTCGTTGTAAAAGGGTTTCCATTTGCCTCAAAACGCCTTTCTTTATAAAAGAACCCATTCTCTTCGTGATTTTCTAAAGAAGATCGAGAACGGTATTCTAAGGTCGAATTCACATTCCATTTTGAATTCAATTGAACGGCATAGTTCGCTTTAATAAAATCCTTTTGGTAAAGTTTCAGGTAATTCTGAGAAAGAAACAACGCGTAAAATAGATTAACTGTAGTTGAGATAGGTTCTGTTGAATTAATCTGTTCGACCGTAGATCCCCCTGCAAACTGTAAAAACTGGCGATTCTCATCCCAATTACGCTCGATATAGGCCAAACCATTCCAAGCCTTCCGAGAAAATGCATAACGTATATCTACTCCTGTCCCAAAATAATCAGCTAATTTATACGTGTATCGATAATCAACTCGGCGACTCAATTGATAACCATCAACGGCATTATAACCAGATTGAAATCCACTGAGGCTTAATCTAGCACCTAATCCTTTCTGGCCATAAGTATATATTCTAGCATTATATATATCGTTATAACGGAAACGAGGTAAAGCATTGACCGAATCCTTCAGTCGCTTCTTCTCATCTTGCACATACAAACTATCTGCCTCCTGGTAGCCTTTCACCTCGGCCTCTGTCAAAGGAACCTGACGTTCTGCCTCCCAAAAAGACTCCTTCTTTAACCCCGCACTCGAATCAACCGTTATCGAATAATCCGAGCTAAACTCTTCTTTCTGTTCTTTTTTCTCCTCTTTCTCCACCTGCTTCAATACTTGACGAAGCTTTTTACGTGTCAATTCTTTCCCGAGGGCTAATTTAGGCGTGGCTATTTTTTCCTTATTAATTTCTTTCGCCCAATCTTTATGTAAGCGCTCCTCAATAATGGTAGGCTTTACGACAAAAGCTGGATTAACTTTAATCGCATATTCTTTTACCTGCGTAATGTAGCGAAACGTCGCACCAAAGCCCATCGCATCAAAATTCACATTCACATCATAATTAATGGGCATCCAAACACCCTGAAATAAGGCATTCTGTTGCTGAAAAGTATAATAGCCTTGTGAGTTTCGGAAAGCTAAACTAAAGGAATAAATACTCCAGGTATCCTCTACAATGGATAAGGTTCCCTCAAACAAATCATCAGCCGTCGATTTCGGCTTAACCTGAATCTTGGAGACCGTTTGACCATTCAACTGAAAACTACCTAAATAGGCAAACTTATAGAAAGAGAATGCAGAAGGGGATAAGGGACTAATTAAACCGCCCCAGACTTTAGGCTGGTAAAAATTCGTTTGCGTAATGCGCAAATTAGGTGCTCCTGAATTTCGAAGTACTGCCGGTAAGTTATTGCGATTCGAAAGAACCTTTTCTTCTATTTTATTAGGTCGAGTATACGTAATCTGATTAATACCTTCCAAAACATAGGTAGAACCCACCTTTATACCAGCCTCTTTCTCCATTTTCTTTCCGACTAGTGCATTCATGACCTTGGAAATGGAGGTGATTTTACCGGCGCCTTTGACATAGCCTTTGGCAGAATACCGATCAATTTCTTTTAAATGAAACGGAGCCATTGAAATCATGCGACGCATCATACCGATCGCCGGATCTTCTTTTAAACCTCCCACATTCACATCTTGAAGAGTCACAGTCTCTTCAGACAAAACCACATCTAAAGACTGATCTCCCGCCATGGAAATTTTATGCACCTTAGGTGTGTGACCTAAAAATCGAAATACGACTTCGTGATCACCCTTAGGTAAAAGAATAGCATATTTACCTTCTTCATTTGCCAAAGTCCCTTTATTCAAATCGTTTACCCAAATCGAAGAAAAAGGCATTAATTCGCCTTTATTCGAGCGAATAGTACCCGATAAAGTTTGAGCCTGAAGGCTAAAACAAGTGAGGAAGAGGAGTATAACTACTTTCATAAAGCAAAAATAAACGAATCGTTGGATACGGCTTGAATAATTTGATAAACGGCGAATGATTAACGAGATTTAACGTAATTTTGCGGCTTATGGGATTCACACATAGACAACTCTTTCAAAAATTTATGGCGCCCACCTCGGATGCACCATTGGCTTTGGAAATAACCAAAGCAGAAGGAGTCTACCTATATGATACGGCAGGTAAATCCTATATGGATTTAATCTCCGGAATCGCGGTATCTAATGTGGGTCATTGTAATCCAGCCGTTGTAAAAGCCATTAAGGACCAAGTTGACAATTATATGCACTTGATGGTCTACGGGGAATACATCCAAAGCCAACAAGTACAACTAGCCGAAGCTCTCGTTAAGTCCACTGGAACAAACACCTTAAATCAAGTCTATTTCACGAATTCAGGCACGGAGGCAGTAGAAGGAGCTATGAAATTAGCGAAACGCTATACGGGTAGAACGGAATTCATTTCTTGTTTTAATGCCTACCATGGCGCTAGTCAAGGTGCTTTATCAATCGCAGGGGATGAGAACTTCAAAAACGCTTTTCGTCCTTTATTGCCTGATATCACACATATTAACCACGGGTGTATTGGGAATCTAATAAAGATAACCAAACGGACAGCAGCCGTTGTCATCGAAATTGTAGCAGGGGAGGCGGGAGTTAAAACAGCCACAAAAGCCTATTTTCAAGCGTTAAGAAAGCGATGTGATGAAACGGGGACTCTGTTAATTGTTGACGAAATCCAATCGGGTTTTGGTAGAACTGGAACTTTCTGGGCATTTCAAGCCATGGGAATTGTACCTGATATCTTGTTAACCGCGAAAGGAATGGGTGGCGGAATGCCCATTGGAGCCTTTATGGCGAACGAAGAAGTGATGAAAACCTTGAGTTTCGAGCCAGTTTTAGGCCATATCACGACTTTTGGCGGACATCCAGTCTCCTGTGCAGCCTCTTTGGCCACCTTGAAT
>JBMSJH010000054.1:0-11287 GCA_049418705.1 Aquirufa sp. | reverse complement strand
AACCACGACAGATAACATTAACCGTACCGTAGCAAACATTCGTTCTTCTTTCACGAAGTGTGGCGGAAGTTTAGGAACAACAGGGATGTTAGACTTCATCTTTACCCGCAAATCGGTATTTAAAATCGCAGCGAAGCCTGAGATCGATCTAGAAGAATTAGAATTTGACTTAATTGACCTAGGCGGTGATGAGGTTTTCTTAGACGAGGAAACAAATCAAATTAATATCTACGGTGAATTCACCGCTTTCGGTGCGATTCAAAAATTCCTAGAGGAAAAAGGGTACGAATTAATGGGTGCCGATTTCGAACGCATCCCAGACGAAACAAAAGAATTAACAGATGCTCAAGTGGCTGACGTTGAAAAACTCATCGAACGTCTAGAAGAAGACGACGATGTGCAAAACGTCTACCATAATATGGGATAAGCTTTAAGAAGCGGAGGACAAAAAAGCCTCCGCTTTTTTTCTGTCCAAACGATACAAATAAGGTGCTTTATGAGCTCCTCCGGTATATTTCTTTTCGATGCGTTCCAAAATATCCAGACTCAACATCTTGCGCTGGAAGTTTGTACGAACTAATTCTTTACCTAAAATCGTCTCATAAACATGTTGCAATTCTGACATCGTGAAGGTATCCGGCAACAAATTGAAAGCGGCTAATTTCGTATCAATCGAGCTACGCAAATGGGCTAATCCTGTTTTTATAATTTCGTTGTGATCTAAAAACAAGGCCGGAATCTGATCTACATCCATCCACGCAGAATCATCGGATACATCATTTAACTCTACGTTTACTTTCGAGTATTCCACCAGGGCGTAATAGCCTAAGGTAATGTAGCGATGGGATAACCACTTCAAATCTTCTTTCGAGCGACCCATCGCCAGATTAATTTCTTCGTGCTTTTCGATGGCACCGATATTGCGCTTCAAATCACCAAAGGTGTGAAACTGCTGCAAATAAATATTCTCCAGACCAGTCCTCTGCCACAAAATACGTTTTGCTGCGTCATCCGCATCTTCTTCGCGTCCAATAAATCCGCCTGGCAAAGACCAAACTTCACTGTTTCTGAACTTTAACAAAAGTACCTTTAACTGATTCTCCTGAAATCCGAAAATGACACAGTCCACCGAAATATTCGGCAACCAATCGCCTTTTAAAACATCTCTATTTGGCATGTTTCTCTACAAAATTTTGAATTTGCTTTGCAAAAATCGCATAGCCCTTTTCATTTAGGTGCAATTTATCAGCGACGAAAATATCCTGCATTAAGGATCCGTCTGCGTTGTAAAACGGCGAGTGCATATCGATCACATAATGTCCTTTTTTCTTAGCTGAAATAGCCGCGATGCGTTGATTTAAATCCTGTTGCTTTGCTTTCAGTGACTCGCGAGCTAGACTTGGGCGAGCAGATACGAAGACTAATTTAGCTCCTGGAACCTGTTTTGCCAGTCGGCTTGAGAACTCTTCGAATTGAGCTGCGATTTCTTCTGGACTAGTGCCTGATGCTAAATCATTATCCCCCTCATACATAAAAACCCAAGAGGGCTGGTATTTTACCACCATCCGATCAAAATAATACAAGGCATCTTTCAAGGTACTTCCACCAAAACCACGGTTAAAGGCATTCATCCCCTTCGTGTCCGCATCGAAGCTTTTCCATAAACGAAAGCTTGAAGAGCCGATGAAAAGTTTCATCCCTTTACTAGGCAAGGCGACAGAGTCTTGCTTTTCGTACGCCACAATCTCTTTTTCAAAACGATTTTGGGCGAATACGCCGAAAGACAATAAAAGGAAAAGTAGGATCTTATTCATTTGGATATTTTAAACCGATTTGAGCACGAATTTCATCTAATAAAGCCATCAATTCAGTACTGAATTGATGTGTCATCAACGCATTTTCTGTGCGTCCAGCGCGCAAATCTGCTTGCACCGCCTCCGCTTCGTAACTATAGCCCCAGCCTAGACGCTCCGTTTCGTAGAACGTCTCCTCTTCTGTTTCGTGAATCGTAACCGTGATTCCTTTCGTTTCGTGGAAGCGTGAATGCATGTGGATTTTACCTTTTGTCCCGTGAATTTCACAAGTCGTATCGGTCTTAGTCGCAAAGGTGGAGAATAAAGTTGCCGTCACGCCTGAACTATATTTCAAGGCAATCGACGTATTCATATCTACTCCAGTAGGCGCCATAACACCCGTTGCTTTCATTTCGAGGGGATTTCCTAGAACGAATTTGGAGATAAATAAAGGATAGATTCCGATATCTAAAAGGGAACCACCAGTTAATGCGGGATTAAACCAACGTGCCTCTGGATCGTAGGGCGCATGGAAGCCAAAATCCGCCGCTAAGTGAACAATATCACCGATTACGCCAGAAGCTAGAATTTCCTGCAATTTCACAATCGAAGGGTGGAAACGGGTCCACAAAGCTTCCATTAGGAAGATCTTCTTATCGCGAGCGGTTTGAATCATTTCCGCCACCTGCTTCGAATTAATCGCGAATGCTTTTTCGCAAAGTACCGGAAGTCCTGCATTCAGACACAACAAGGTATGTTCGTGGTGCAATCCGTGAGGAGAAGCGATGTAAACGACATCGATTTCGCCACTCGAAAGCATCGCTTCGTAGCTACCAAAGCATTTCACATCTGGTCCGTAATGGGATGCAAATTCTTGTGCACGAGAAATATCTCTGGATGAAACGGCAGCTAAATAACCGTCTTTTACGAAGGCTAAATCGTCCGCAAATTTGCGGGCAATTCCGCCACATGCTAATATACCCCAGCGAATGGGTGCTCCGTTTTTCATAGTTCTAGGTTTATTATAAAGAACTTAATTCAGCTATTAAAGACTGAACTTGCTCTAAATTTACTGCTGGAAAATTCGCAATTCGGATTTGGGTTTCTTTTAACTTTCCGTATCCTGAACCGATAATCATGTCACTTCTTTCCTTAATCGTAGAGATCACTTTCGAGCTCCCTTCTTTGCAATTTAACACCACCACGGTCGCTGAACGGTGATTTTCGTTCTCTACGAATATTTCGAAATTATCTGATTTTTTGGCAAAATCATACAAGGCCTTCGCCTTTTTATCCGTCTCCTTGCGCATCGTTTCTACGCCGATTCGGTTAAAATCCTCCGCCACTTTGCCTAACACATAAATCGCCATCACATTAGGTGTTTCTGGCGTCTCAAAATTCTTGTAATTTTCCCAAAGGCTCGGAAGCGAGTGATACGTCCCCACGATTCCTTCGTGCTTCTTCATGCGCTCTGACTTCTCTAGCATCGCCTCATTCGCAAACCAAACGCCTAAACCAGCTGGCATTCCGAACGACTTCTGAACGCTAAAAAACGCAGAGTCGACTAAACCGAAATCCAAATTAGGGTAAGGTGCAGACGAAACCATGTCCACCGCCACGAACTTATCTTTGTTCGCCTTTTTGATCTTGTGAATCTCTGCAGCGCGCATCTGAACACCAGAACTCGTCTCATTCGCCGTGCAACAAATCAATTCCGCATATTCCGGAACCTCAACTTCTGAAGCATCGAAACCCTCGCCAAACGGCTTGTGCATCGAATTCGCATATTTATGTAAATCTTTCGCGAAGTCAAAAAACTTCTTCGAGAAGGATCCGTTCACTAAGTGAAAACTTTCGTGTTCCACCGTATTCATGATGATACGCTCCCACACCTCCGTCGCAGATCCTGTAAACAGGACCGCGTGGCTCTTAGGCAAGGCGAATAATTCGCGCAATTGCTCATCTGCGTGCTGGTAAATCTTACGGAAAGCCGCGGAACGATGGGAAATCGAACCGAGGTTTTGGCGAAAAGCCTCCATATAATGGGACTGAACCGTAGGAAACAAGGCCGCAGGGCCGGGTGTAAAAAAGGTGCTCATATTAGTATAACATTCTAAACTTGATGGTGTTATCAATCAGCTTTAGTTCGCTGACGATTTCTTCCGAGTATTCTTTGGCCACATCCGTAATCACATACCCCGTATTCTCCGTCGTTTTCAAGTATTGACCGATGATATTCACGTGGTATTTCGCGAAGATTTGGTTGATTTGGGCCAAAATCCCCGGCACATTATGGTGAATATGCAATAAACGGTGTGCGTTTTCTAATGGCGGCAGTTGCAATTCTGGGAAGTTCACAGAACCATAGGTACTACCGTTGTTCATAAACTGCAATAATTTCGCTGGAACAAATTCCCCAATATTCGCTTGCGCCTCCTCCGTACTTCCACCGATATGCGGTGTCAAAATTACATTAGGCAATCCACGCAATTCATTGATAAATTCTTCATCATTCGTCTTCGGCTCATACGGGAACACGTCGATTGCCGCTCCCCACACCTTGCCTGACTTGATTGCGTCCACTAAAGCCGAAATTTCGACCACGTGTCCACGTGACAAGTTCAAGAAGATGACATTGTCTTTCATCCAAGAGAACTGCTCTTTTCCGATGATATTCGTATTCGACTTACGTCCATCCACGTGTAAACTCACGAAGTCCACTTGTGACAATAATTCCTTCAGGCTACTGCACTTTTTGGCATTACCTAAAGCTAATTTATCGACTGAATCATAGAAGTACACCTCCATACCCAGCGCCTCCGCAATCACGGAAATCTGAGTACCGATGCTTCCATAACCCACTAAACCAATTTTCTTTCCTCTAATCTCGTAGGAATTCGTCGCCGATTTATCCCAAACTCCTGCGTGCATTTTCGTCGATTTCTCGAAGATATTACGCGTCAACATCACCATCAATCCAATCGACAATTCCACTACCGAACGCGTATTCGAGTACGGCGCATTGAACACCGCGATCCCACGCTTCTCACATTCCACTAAATCGATTTGATTCGTACCAATACAGAACGCTCCCACACACATCAAACGAGACGCATTCGGGTGTTCTAATACTTTCTTCGTCAAATTCGTCTTCGAACGTAAACCGATGATAGATACATCCTTGATCTTCTCGATCAATTCGTCCTCATCTAAAGCGCCTTTCAAAAGCTCCACTTGGAAACCTTCTTTCTTAAAGGCGTTAACAGCACCTGGGTGTACGTTTTCTAATAAAAGAACTTTAATACGTGATTTAGGATACGATTGTGCACGGCTCAATCCGTTGATATATAAGAACTCATCAAGAGACGGAACCACAAAGTCAGCCTTATCTGTCACCGCCTTACGCGATACGTTCTCCGTAAATGCGAAGAACTTATTCGCTAAACCTGACTCACGTAATTCATAATCCGTGATGCCATCGCCTATCACATATACCTCGCCTTCTAATTGTAGCGATTGCAATAAGCGTACTTTTCCTTTGTCCTGAGACAATAAATTGTCCGCATCGTAACCTGTGATATTTCCCTCCGCATCATAAATGAAGGTATTCGCATACACGTTATCCGCTGGGATACCCATCTCGTTCACGACCGGAACGATGAAGTCTTTGAATCCAGAGGATACGATCAAAATTTGAGCCGCATTCTCCTCTAAAAAATCTTTGTTACGCTTGAATGACTCTGAGATTTTACCCTTCAAAAAGACGATCAATTGATCCACGTGCGAACGATTCGCTGGCAATAAAGCCACACGATCACGCAAGGAATCTGAGAAAGAATAGGCCCCTACCATACCTTGGTCGGTGATATCCTTAATCTTCCCCACGATCTCCGCTTGCTTCGGATTTCCCTGAAGCGCGATTCTCGCTAATTCATCGAGCCCCTCCACTTTCGTGAACGTACTATCGAAATCAATGACAATTTTTAAAGGTTCTGCTTGAGCTGTAGGCATATTTTTATTTTCTAAACGCTTTTCTTAAACCAAAGTTCGGCTCGATTCTCCGACCAAGTATAGCCTTGGTAATTCTTCGGATAAAATCCACAATGCCCTCCTTTTTCCTGTGCGTCTAATTGGACAAAATCCAAGGTTTTCACATAGTTTTCCGGAATGCATTCCGCCGATAAAAAAGGGTCATTTTTTGCATTCACGATTAAAGTGGGTACGTTAATCCGATCCAAAAAATACAGGGAGCTACTCTTCTCGTAATAGTCTTCCCCATCTTTAAACCCGTGTAAAGGCCCTGTGATCACATTATCAAAATCCACTAAACTCTTCACTGAATCAATCATCTCCGCGGTAATATCCAGAGGATAGCGCGCGGACTTTTCCTTGACTTTTTTAATGAGAGTTTGTAGAAATCGATGAGTGTAGAGTCTGTTTTCTCGCTTAGCTAATTGCTTGCTACTCGATGAAAGGTGCAAAGGTACGGAAAATGCGACAGCTTTTCGAATGATTTCGGGAGGATTTTTACCCTGTTCGCCTAACCATTTTAAGGTCAAGTTCCCCCCTAAACTAAATCCCGCCAAGTAGATATCTTTCGCCCCGCGTTCGATGGCCAGCTTTATAATAAAGTCCAAATCATCCGTCGCCCCACTGTGGTAAAAACGCAAATTCTTATTTGGCTCTCCAGAACAACTGCGGTAATTCCAAGCCAGCGCATTCATCCCTTTCATCTTGTTGATTAAACCCGTCACATATTGGCGATCACTCGAACCTTCCAATCCGTGGGACACAATCAACAAAGGCCTCTCCTCTATTGGACCTCCATACCAATCAATATCCAAGAAATCCTGATCCGGCGTTGTTACTCGCTCCCGGCGGGGTGTCTCAGCCAGCTGCACTTTCCGAAAAACGGAGGGATAAATACTCTGGGTATGCCCGTCCGGTAACCAAAGAGGCGGGGTATAATTTTCTAACATTAAATAAAAAAGTCTGGCAATAATTGATTTTCAGGTGTATTCGGGTTCACACGATACTCAGAGAAATCCGTCACCCCTTCTGCACGCAATACGTCTTCGTCGATATAGAAATTACCAGTCACTGTCTTTGCGTCTTTCTGTAAGATCGCCGAAGCAGCATCTGCCATAATCGTCGCCTTACGACCTAATTGCATCATTTGCGCATTTCCTACAGCAAATTCGATCGCAGCTGTGGCAATAATGGTTTTAGGCCAAAGTGAATTAAACGCCACTTTCCCTTTAAACTCTGACGCCATTCCCAGGGTACATAAGGACATCCCAAATTTCGCAATCGAGTAAGCCACGTGATTTTCAAACCAGCGCGCCTCCACATTCAAAGGTGGCGAAAGCGTTAACACATGCGGATTTTCTGATTTCAATAAATGAGGCAAACAAGCCTGAGCACATAAATAGGTTCCACGCGTGTTGACTTGATTCATCAAATCGTATTTTTTCATCTCCGTGCTCAGCGTCCCTGTGAGCTGAATCGCCGAAGCATTATTGATCAGAATGTCGATGCCACCGAAGGTATCCACCGCTTTTTGTACCGCTGCCAAAACCTGATTTTCGTCACGAATGTCGACCATACAGGCCAAAGCCTTTCCACCAGCCGCCTCAATTTCAGCCGCAGCCGTGTGAATCGTACCCGGTAATTTAGGATGTGGTTCTGAGGTTTTTGCCGCAATAACGATGTTTGCGCCCTCTGAAGCTAATTTTTTCGCAATCTCTAATCCGATCCCGCGGGATCCACCCGTGATAAAAACGGTCTTGTTTTTGAAGTGCATCTTTTTGCTATTTTTTCTTCATCTAAATTACGATTTTCTTTCAAAGACAGATACATTTTAAACTTTTGCATTGTACTTTTGTGAATTAATAATCACGCTTAAGACAGAAATGATTTTACCTTTTAAATCCGTCAGCCTTTCACACCGTACAGCGCCGCTCGCCATTCGCGAGATGTTAGCGTTGAACGAGGAAGAGAGCAAAGGATTTTATGTGAAGTGTAAGGATCTTTTTGGCCTAAATGAATTATTAATCGTTTCTACCTGCAACCGCACCGAGTTCTATTATACCTCTGATCGCGACATCTCGACAGATTTAACGAAAGCCTTTTTAATCGAAAAAGGCCTGACGAACACAGCGGAATACCTAGGCTATTTCAAGCAAATGAACGAAACAGAGGATTCTCTGCGTCATTTATTTGAAGTGGCAACCGGTTTACAATCCAAGGTAGTGGGTGATTTACAGATCCCGAACCAAATCAAGAAAGCCTACCAACAAGCGGCAGATTTAAATATGGCAGGTCCATATTTGCACCGTTTGATGCATACCATTTTCTACTCTAACAAGCGTGTTGCGCAAGAAACTTCGTTCCGCGATGGAGCAGCCTCCGTTTCTTATGCCACGGTCGCTTTAGCCGAAGAACTTTCTCAAGCCCTACCAAACCCGAAAGTCTTAATCCTAGGATTAGGCGAAATCGGTTTAGATGTGTGCAAGAATATGGAGGAAAAGGATTTTGCGGAGTTCACGATTATGAACCGTACAATCGAGAAAGCGGAGAAAATCGCGGCTGGAAAAGAATTATTCAGAGTCGCTCCTATCGCCGATTTGTGGAAGGAAGTAGCTGCCGCTGATATCATTATCTCGTCCGTTCGCACGGATAGCCCGATTATTACGCAGGCGGAGATCAAGAAATTGCAATTATTGTCCTTTAAATATTTCATCGACCTTTCTGTGCCTCGCAGCATCGAAGACGGTATCGAGAAGATTAATGGCGTCCTTTTATACAATATCGATACGTTGAAGGAGCGTGCGGATGAGGCTTTGGCCACTCGCTTAGCTTCGATTCCAGACGTGCGCACCATCATTGAAGAGAGTATTGTTAGCTTTAATGATTGGTCCAAAGAGATGGAGGTTTCACCTACCATCAACAAATTGAAAAATGCGTTAGAACAAATCCGCAAGGAGGAGTTGAATCGCCATATGAAGGGGTTGACGAAAGAGGAGACGGAAAAGCTGGAGAAAATTACGGCTGGTTTAGTCCAAAAAATCATCAAGCAACCCATCATCCACCTAAAAGCTGCTTGCAAGCGAGGGGATTCCGACAAAATGGTCGATGTATTGAACGATCTGTTCAACCTAGAGAGTTTCGAAGAAATCGAATCTTAATTTATCCTGATGAATAGCGAAATTCTTCAAAAGCTGGCCCGCTACTGCGCCTATCAGGAAAGATGCGTGCAGGAACTGGAACAAAAGATGAAGACGTTCGAGGTATTGCCCTCGGAATTTGCGGATTATGTATCCTGGCTTTCTGAAAATAATTACCTGAACGAAGCCCGTTTTGTCGAGATCTTCGTCCGTTCTAAATTCAACCAAAAAGGCTGGGGTCGCACTAAAATCAACTACGAATTACGAAAGCGCGGCATTTCTGCTTCTTTATTAGCTGGTGCCTGGGATGGAATCGACGATCAAGATTATATCGATAAGGCCCGCACCTTGTTACAGAAAAAGAGAGATGAAATCAAAACTGGTACCTCGCCTCAGCGCTACCAAAAATGCTATAACTACGGTCTCTCGAAAGGCTACGAATCTTCGCTCGTTCGCGAGCTTTTAAAGCCTCTATTTGCATAAAAGCAAATTTTCCCTACCTTTGGAATATGAATTCACACGCAATCAACTATTTAACAGCATATTATTACGCAGGTTATTACAACGCTGCCTAATCGGTTATATAGTTTTTTGTCAATTATATCAGCCGACTTTACGTCGGTTTTTTGTTTTATGAGCTTACAAATCACAGCGGCGAGCCGCTTAAACAGCGTGGAGGAATACTATTTCTCTAAGAAATTGAAGCAGATTGCGGCTTTGAAGGAATCCGGCGTACCTATCATTAACTTAGGTATCGGATCCCCTGACCTAGCTCCTTCTACTGAAACGATCGCAGCACTCACAGAAAGTGCGGCAAATCCTTCGAATCACGCCTACCAAGGTTACCAAGGTATTCCTGCATTGCGCGAAGCATTCGCGTCATTTTATGCGAAACATTACGGTGTTACGGTTAATCCGGCTTCCGAGATTTTACCGCTTATAGGTTCTAAAGAAGGCATCATGCATATCGCCATGGCCTATTTAGAAAAAGGCGATGTAACCCTGATTCCTAATCCGGGCTACCCAACCTATTCTGCAGCCTGTTCCCTAGCGGGTGCTACAGTCGAAAGCTATGAATTATCGGCTTCGAATGGCTGGTTACCAGACTTGAAAGCCTTAGAAAAGCGGGATCTTTCGAAAGTGAAAATTATGTGGGTAAACTACCCGCACATGCCCACGGGTGCGCAGGCAACGAAAGAATTCTTCGTAGAGTTACGTGATTTCGCACTACGCCATTCCATACTTTTAGTCAATGACAATCCCTACAGTTTTATCTTGAACGAGCAGCCATTAAGCATGCTTTCCATTCCGGGTATGCAAGACGTGGCGATTGAATTGAATTCCCTTTCGAAGTCCCATAATATGGCGGGATGGAGAATTGGGGCGGCTTTTGGGAAGGCTGAATTCCTGGCACCTGTGTTGAAATTCAAATCGAATATGGACTCGGGGATGTTCTTACCACTTCAGCAAGCGGCTGTGAAGGCCCTTTCTGCGGATGCGGACTGGTTTGCAAATCAAAATCGCATTTATCGTTCGCGCCAAAAGCTCGTTTTCGAACTCTTGGACTTACTCGATTGCGTGTATGATCCGGCACAATCTGGGATGTTTGTTTGGGCCAAAATCCCTGCAACATTCGACTCCGGCTACGCACTTTCAGATAAAATATTAGATGAAAACGCGGTGTTTATTACCCCGGGGGGAATCTTTGGAACGCAAGGAGACGGCTATGTCCGCATTTCACTTTGTGCCCAAGAATCCGTTTTCTCACAAGCGATAGCTCGCATCAAAAATCACAGCAATGGCATCTCATAAAGTAGGTATTATCGGTATCGGATTAATTGGTGGATCCATCGCACTGGGCTTACGCAAGTCTGGCTGGGCTTCTGAAATCGTAGGCATAGACACTAATCCCGAGCACCAGAAAAAAGCGATTGCCTTAGGACTTGTCGACCGCATCGCCACCTGGCAAGAGGCCATCGACCAAGTCGAGGTATTTATTTGTGCGATTCCGGTTGACCTTTTAGTCGCACTTATCCCATCCGTTTTAGACGCGCTAAAACCTGGTCAAACCATCATCGAGGTAGGTTCCACCAAAAGTCCCGTTTTCGAAGCTTTAAAAAACCACCCCAAACGCAGTCAATTCGTTTCCACCCACCCGATGGCCGGAACCGAATTCTCCGGTCCCGAAGCAGCCGTGCAAGGCCTTTTCGTAGGAAAACGCGGGGTGATTTGCGATAAAGAATTAAGCGATCCAGCTGCAGTTACGCTGATCGAAGATCTATACCGTACTGGTTTAGAGATGAACCTCATTTACATGGGTTCTATCGA
>JBMSJH010000053.1:0-11288 GCA_049418705.1 Aquirufa sp. | reverse complement strand
GGGATAAAACGGCTCACTAATCGGTACATTAATCTGCACAGGCCCTTTCGGTTCTGCTAATGCAGTTAGCGGTGCTTCAGTACAATCATCCGTTTCGAAATCATAAAAGGCCTTGGCGTGCTTTCCAAAGAGGTTTTCTTGGTAAATGGTTTGGCCATCCCATTGTCCAATCCATTCTTTCGGACGATCTGCCGTTAAGACGATTAAGGGAACTTCTTGGAAAAAGGCTTCCACTACGGCTGGAGCAAAGTTTAAACCCGCTGAACCGGAGGTACAGCAAAGGATAACAGGACGACCTGTTTTTAGTGCTATTCCTAGGCCAAAAAAGCCTGCCGAACGTTCATCCGCAATGGAGTAGCACTTGAATCCGCCGTGGCGGGTTAAGGCTATCATTAAGGGAGCATTTCTGGATCCGGGGCATATAACCGCCTCATTTACACCTTGTTGGTATAAAGAGTCTACTAGTTCTATGATGCCTTTTGGAAATGCCATAGCAAAAAAAAGCCTCATAAGAGGCTTTTAAAATTATCCAAGATAAGTTTTTAGTGCTTTGCTTCGAGAAGTGTGTCGTAAACGACGGATCGCTTTCTCTTTAATTTGTCTCACACGCTCGCGAGTTAAATTAAATTTCTCACCGATCTCCTCAAGAGTCATTGCATGTTCGCCATTTAAGCCGAAATACAAGGTAACTACATCTGCCTCACGTTGGGTTAAGGTAGATAAAGCGCGTTGTACTTCACGACGAAGTGAATCGTTAATCAAACCAGAATCTGGTTTGTCTTCTGAATCGTTTTCTAATACGTCTAAAAGCGAGTTTTCTTCTCCTTGAACGAAAGGTGCATCCATGGAAACGTGACGACCTGAAATCTTCAACGTATCTACAACTTCACCCGTAGAGATCTCTAAAACCTCTGCTAATTCTTCTGGAGATGGTTCACGCTCGAACTTTTGCTCTAATTCAGAGAATGTTTTTGAAATCTTGTTCAAAGAACCTACTCTGTTTAATGGCAAACGTACGATACGAGATTGCTCCGCTAATGCTTGAAGGATCGATTGACGAATCCACCAAACCGCGTATGAAATGAATTTAAAACCACGTGTTTCATCAAAACGCTGTGCTGCTTTGATCAAACCTAAGTTTCCTTCGTTAATTAAGTCACCTAAGCTAAGACCCTGGTTTTGGTATTGTTTTGCAACGGATACCACGAAACGAAGGTTCGCTTTCGTTAAACGCTCTAATGACAATTGATCCCCATCGCGAATTTTCTGCGCTAGGATTACCTCTTCATCCGGAGTCAATAAATCGACTTTACCGATCTCTTGAAGGTATTTGTCTAGAGATTGACTTTCCCTGTTGGTAATTTGTTTGCTAATTTTTAGCTGTCTCATAAGATCTTACAACAGAATGAAAGCGTCACGCACGAATGCGCGACGCTTGGATAAACATTTTATTATTCAGCTGATGCAGCTGGAGCCTCTGGTTTTTCTGGCTTAGGTAAAAGAACCTTAGCAGATAAACGGAATTTGCCCGTTTTCTTATCTACTTCGACTAATTTAACCTTTACTTTATCTCCTTCTTTGAAAACACCGTCCATCGTGTCGATGCGATCCCATGAAATCTCAGAGATATGTAATAAACCATCTTTACCTGGTAAGAATTCCACGAATGCTCCGAATGCTTGAATATTCTTCACTTTTCCTTCGTAAATCTCTCCTACCTCTGGTAAAGTAACGATTCCACGAACCATGCTAACCGCTTTCGCCATCGCATCTCCGTTCGAAGAGAAGATACTTACGTATCCACCATCTTCTTTTTCTTCAATCGTAACCGTAGCACCTGATTGCTTTTGGATATCTTGAACTACTTTACCACCTGGTCCGATTACCGATCCAATTTGGTCTTTCATAATTTTGATAACCGTCGCACGAGGAGTTTGAGGTTTGAAATCTTCTCTAACAGCAGGAATCGCCTTCTTCATCTCGTTTAAGATGTGTAAACGACCTTCTTTCGCTTGAGAAAGAGCTTCTGCTAAAACTTCGTAAGATAAACCTTGAACTTTGATGTCCATTTGGCAAGCCGTGATACCGTTTTCAGTACCCGTTACTTTGAAGTCCATATCGCCTAAGTGATCTTCATCACCTAAGATATCAGATAATACAGCGTATTTACCTGTTTTTGAATCAGAAATTAATCCCATCGCGATACCTGAAACTGGCGCTTTGATTTTTACACCTGCGTCCATTAGGGCCAAAGTACCCGCACAAACAGTCGCCATTGAAGACGAACCATTTGATTCTAGGATATCAGAAACGATACGTAATGTGTAAGGGAAGTCTTCCATTTTAGGTAAAACCTTCTTAATCGCACGCATCGCTAAGTTTCCGTGACCTACTTCACGACGACCTACCCCACGGTTTGGTTTAACCTCACCTGTAGAGAAGCCTGGGAAGTTGTAGTGCAACATAAATTTGTTGTACCCTTGTGTCATCGGTTGATCGATGATTTGCTCATCCATTTTCGTACCTAAAGTAACGGTAGTTAATGATTGAGTTTCACCACGAGTGAAAACAGACGAACCGTGTGGTGTAGGTAAATAATCTACTTCACATGTGATTTGACGGATTTCATTCAATTTACGACCATCTAACCGGTAGCGCTCTTGCAATACTAATTGAGGAGCTGCTTCTTTTTCGATATCGTGTAAATAATGCTTCGCTAAACCGATGTTCACGGTGTGATCTTCTGGTAATGAAGCGATAAATTCGTCTACGATTGCCTTGAAACCAGCTTTACGCTCCTCTTTCTTCGGATTAGCTAATTTAGCTACCGCTAAATACTTCTCGTAGTAGTTTTTCCACAATTCAGCACGCAACTCTTCGTCGTGTGTTTCGTGTGAGTAAACACGTTTTTCAGTCTTGCCACAAGCTACTGTCAATTCGTTCAATGCTTTACATTGTAATTTGATAGCGTCGTGAGCGATACGTAAAGCCTCTAACATTTCAGTTTCAGAAACTTCGTCTCCTTCACCTTCTACCATTAGAATGTCGTTCTCGTTAGCCGCAACGATTAATTCTAAGGAAGCACCTGCTAATTCGCTTACGCTTGGGTTTACTTTATATTCACCGTTGATTTTCGCTACGCGAACCTCAGAGATAGGACCATTGAATGGGATATCTGATACGGCCAAAGCTGCAGCTGCCGCTAAACCGACAAATGCATCTGGTAATACTTCTGAATCTGCTGAGATCAAGTTGATTAAAACTTGAACATCTGCGTGGTAATCATCTGGGAAAGTAGGGCGCAAAGCGCGGTCTACTAAACGAGAGATCAAAATTTCATAATCAGAAAGGCGAGCCTCTCTTTTTAAGAAAGATCCTGGGATACGTCCGTTAGACGCAAATTTTTCTTGATAGTCTACTGATAAAGGAAGGAAATCTACTCCTTCTTTGGCCTCCTTGTTAGCCACTACAGTAGCTAACAACATCATATTTCCTGACTTAATAACGACAGCTCCGTCCGCTTGCTTGGCTAATTTGCCTGTTTCAATCGAGACTTCTTTGCCGTCTGGCATTGAAATATGCTTTGTAATGATGTTAAATGACATACGTTTTTGAATAAATTTCACGCAACCTCGCGTGATTTAAGTTTTGTTTGAACGATTCAAACGTTTACAGCGGGGGAATAAAAGAGGGCTCCATCGAAATGAAGCCCTTTTTTTATTATTTACGAATACCTAATTCCGCGATGATCGCACGGTAACGTGAGATATCAGTACGAGTTAAGTAATCTAATAAGCTACGACGCTTACCTACTAATTTCAAAAGTCCTAAGCGTGTGCTGTGGTCTTTCTTGTTTTTCTTAAGGTGCTCAGTCAAGTGATTGATTCTGTACGTGAATAACGCAATTTGCGACTCAGCAGAACCAGTATCGATCTTAGACTTTGCTTTACCTTTTGCTTCGAAAATTTCTTGTTTTTTCTCAGGTGACAAATACATCTTTTACCAGTTTTAAGTTAAAATAATTATTGAATTTGCAAAAGTACTCTTTTTATTACGAATAAGCAAGCGAATTAAGCTGCTGTTTTTGTGCGAACCAGTTTACTTTTTAATCTGTCCCAAACCACCTTATAGAAGTCTGTTTCAAACAAGCGAGAATCGGCCAGAGCGATCTTCAGGAAGTAAGCTCCGATTAATGCCAAAACAGTATTAGCCAGCCACGCTCCTACTTGGAGGATTAAAGCACCTTCTTTGGCCATCTTATCTCCTTGCTGGGTAAGAATATATAATAAGATGAAGAAAGAAACCGCGACCACGACCGGCACACCAAATCCACCTTTCTTGATAATAGCACCTAGCGGCGCACCGATCAAGAACATCACTAAGATGGCAATCGCGTTCGTAAACTTGTGGTGCCATTCCAGATTCGTCTTGTTCAATTTAGATTCATAGTCTTCTAAAATCGCTTTATTCGTCTCACCGGCGGTAATCATATTTTTCGCCTGTTGCGATGCTAGATCAAAAGGCACGGGATTTTTAGCCGCTAATCCCTTCTTTAAGCGAGGTTTAATCCAATCTGTCTGTTTGAAAAACTGAATGGTTTTCTTCACCGGGGTTACATGGTACAGGAAATTGGAAGCGGTAGATTTGAAAAAGCCCTTTTTAACGACGCTAATCGTGTTTTGCAACGAATCAGCATCATCAGCTAATTGATTGTTGTTGCGCATAATCTCGTGGTGAGCGAATTGTTGTTCGTCCGTTTTTTGGAGATCAAAAACCGCCAAAGACATCACCACCTTACTTTTCTTAAAATCATGCACGGCTAATTCGGTCGGATTCACCACCGATCCTTGATCCGCATCCTCCAAATAGTCCTTCCCATTAAACAATTCAAAGACTAAATACCGCTTATTCAGGATCGTATACATCAAGGCAGAATCCGCCAAGGTTACATGGCGATTCCCATCATTGTTCGTATGATCATAGATAATCAGATTTTTCAAGGATTTATTATCTGGGTACTTCTTTCCTACTTTAATAGAATAACCAGTCAAATCCGTGTAAAAAATGCCCTCCTTGATATTTAAAGTCGTTTTTGTCGTCTTAATATCATAAAGTAAACTCCAGCCTTTGATGTTTGCCCAAGGCAGAGCCACATTCATAAACCAAAACATAAAGAGGCTCAGGAATACAGTTGACACTAAAATAGGTCGCATGATTCGAAAAATGGAGATACCCGCACTCTTCAAGGCCGTCAATTCGAAATTCTCCCCTAATTTCCCGAAAGTCATTAGTGAGGATAATAAAACCGCCAAAGGCAGGGCCAGCGGAATCGTAATTAAGGAGAAATAGAAAAACAGCTCTACGTAGACAAACGCACCTAAGTCTTTGCCAAACAAATCAGCAAAGTAAAACAACACTAAACGCAATAGGAAAATAAAAATGACAACGAGAAGTGTCAAAGAAAATGGACCAAAAAACGCCTGAAGTACTAATTTATCAATCTTACGCATCCTAGCTCCCTACTATTTCTTTCAGTTTGTCGATTAAATAATCCCATAATTCGGCTGCATCTGCATCCGTTTTGAAGGTCGATGCTCCATCAATAATTGTCAAGTAAGTCGTATTCGAAATCTCACTGACATCCAAGCTCATCTCGATAATGTGCTTTCCTGGTTCTGAATCGCCTCTTTTGAAGTCAAATTTGACAGATTTATTCGCCTTTGCAGGTAGAACTAAGGCCGGATGATTTTCATTATCCCAGTAAAAGTGTAATTCTGAACTGCCGCGAACAATCACCTTGTCAGCAAACCATTGTTGTAATCCAGATGGACTACTTAAATAAGGGAAAAGCACCTTTGGTGACGCTTTTAACTCATATTCAAAAGTATAAGGAGTTTGTGACATATTGACTGCGGATTAATTTACCTGTAAAACTACCTGTGAACAAAGGTATTAACTCTGGGCTAAATCCCAAATCCTGTGCAAAATTAATAAGTATTGTGAAAATATTTGTGTTCTACGGACGGAACGCTTACCTTTGCACCATAATTTGGCGGGGTAGCTCAGATGGTTAGAGCGTTGGATTCATAACCCAAAGGTCGGCAGTTCGATTCTGCTCCCCGCTACTAGAAATCCCTTTATGGGATTTTTTTATGCCTATGAACAAGCCCTCGTTTGATGTAATTTTTATGGAACTGGCTCAGAATCTGGCGCTTCGTTCTCATTGCACCCGTGCTCAAGTGGGTTGCGTACTAACTAAAGATACCCGTATTATTTCCATCGGTTATAACGGTCCACCAGCTGGAACGCATAACTGTGACGATGAATTTGGCGAAGAGGGTTGTCCTCGCGATTCCAAAGGAAGTTGTTCGCTTGCCTTGCACGCAGAGCAAAATGCGATTTTATACGCTTCTAAAAATGGTGTTTCTGTCGAAGGATCTACCATTTATGTGACCTTATCGCCTTGTATTTCCTGTGCGCGTATTATTTACAGCATGAAAATCAAAAAAGTAATCTTCTTGAATTCCTATGCGGCTTATAAAGGCTTGGCTTCGGATGAGGGAGTTGATTTCTTGCGGAAGTTTGGGGTGGAGGTTCAATGTTATTCAGATTTATAGCGGCGCTATAAAGCTGAATAACATTGAAATTAGCAAAGTTCAAAGAGCAAAGTTCAAATGTTGGAATCAAAAAAGGCGCTTTAAGCGCCTTTTTTGATGATTATAGGAATGTCAAGTTTCAAAGACCAAAGACCAAAGCAAAAAGATCAAATTTGGAATCAACAACATTTCATAAGGCATCGCCGAAGGCGAATCGACCTTTGAACTTTGCTCTTTGAACTTTGTAATTTGATCATTAATAAAAAAGAGGCTTGCGCCTCTTTTTTATTAATGATGCACCCCACCCTCACCGTGCACGTGGCCGTGAGCGATTTCATCTGGAGTCGCTTCTCTGATTTTTAAGATCTTTCCTTGGAACATTAAGGTTTTCTCAGCTAATGGGTGGTTAAAATCCATAGTAACGGATTCTCCTTCGATAGCTACGACTAAACCTTGCATGCGGTTTCCTTGATCATCTGTCATCGGGATGAAGTTTCCGATTTGAAGGATATCGTCAGCTGTTTGACCTTCTGCTTGAAAGATAGATTTAGGTAATTGGATGATCGCGTTAGGATCTACGTTACCGTATGCGTCCTCAGCGGAGATGCTGAAATCGAAGGTATCGCCTTCGTTTAAGCCCAAAAGGTTCTTTTCAAACGCTTCTGGAAGACCGCTAAGGCCGTGAATGAATACCATTGGCTCTTTTTCGTCCACGATTTCAACCACATCGGGTTGTCCGTTTTCGTCTGGAAAAGCTAATTGGTAAGAGATGAATACAACGTTATTTTGTGCAATTGGCATATTTGAGCTTTTTTTTGCCTGCAAACCTACGGGAAATACTTGAGATATTTTTCCATCCCTTTGGTTTTACCTATTTTTGTTTAAATTAATTTACACATGCAACAAAGCGCTTCTGAGGTTTTAAAGGATATAAAGCAGAAAAAACTGGCTCCTATTTATTTGTTGCATGGCGATGAGCCCTACCTGATTGATCAGTTAGTGGATGCTTTTGAAAAGCAGGTGTTGCCAGAGGATCAGCAGAGTTTTAATCAATTTGTGCTTTTTGGAAAAGATCATAGTCTCGGTGCTATCATTGCCACGGCGCGTCGATATCCGATGATGGCGGAGCGTCAGGTGGTTATTGTGAAGGAAGCGGCCTTTATTGAGGCGATGGCGAAGGCGAAGGAAAATGCGAAGAGTAAGGATGATGATTTGAAGGTTTGGGAAGAGTATTGTGCAAATCCGACGCCCTCTACCCTGCTGGTTTTAACGGTGAAATCCTTACTTTCTGATAAATCAAAGGTGTTTTCTGCTCTGGTGAAGCACGGAGTAATCGTTACTTCGAAAAAGGTTTCGGAAGATAAATTGGGTGCTTGGTTAGTGGATTATTTAGGCCAAAGAGGGATCAAAATCCAGCCTTCCACCGTCGAATTGATGGTTTCGTATGTAGGTGCTGATTTATCTCGTATGGCGCATGAGGCCGATAAATTAGTAGTGAATGTGCCTGCTGGTTCAGAGGTGGGGTCTACTGAGGTAGAAAAATACATCGGGATTAGCCGGGAATACAATTATTTTGAGTTCCAAAAAGCTATCATCCAGCGCAATACCGAAAAGGCACAGAAAATCGCTTTTCATTTTGCAGAAAATACCAAGCAAAACCCAGCAGCACCCATGCTGGTGTTGCTTTTTAACTTCTTTTCAAAAGTCTTACAGGTACACGATGTAGGAAATGTGTCAGATGCCGAGCTTTCAAAGCTTATTGGTGTGAACCCCTATTTCGTGCGTGATTACACAACAGCGGCAAGAAATTACCCTTTAGGAAAAGTGGTTCGAATTATCGAGGCTATTAAAAATGCAGACTTGAAAGTAAAGGGTGTAATTGGTAGCGCAGAAACGGATCGCGAGATTATTTTGGACTTAAGCTTCCAAATCTTACACCTCTAGTTAATAGGCAGAAAATCATCTTCCTTGACGTATCCTTGCTGATTTTCAATCAAGCTATACACCCAAATGTCTCGGTTAAACCAATAATTGATTCGGTTTCCCTTCTTTAATAGGCGTTCCACTGGAGCTGCGGAAGATGGAAAGTCGCGCATGTAGGACTTGTCTTTGGTAATAATCCCATAATTTAAAAAGCCTGGGAAATTCGCAAAAAGGCCAATAAACACGATGTAGAGGATTAAATACGTGAATTGACTGCTTCGAATGCTTTTTTTCTGAAACACAGAGTAGGTCAAAACACCCGCAGCATAGAGGGCAATCAGCAGTAAGAATCCGATAATCCAGGCAAAATATTTAAAGTATAACCAATAGATTTGATCCCAAATACTCATCTTAAAGCCGTTCAAGCCCTGCTTCTCTCCTATTTCCTCTAGTCGTTTCGAGATTTCTGGTCTGGCATTCGTCGCCTGAATGCTGGATAAATAGTATAATTCCTTTAGCCAGTCATTTTTTACTTTCGCGATGTAGGCAAGTTTTAATTTAATATTTTCTGAATCCTGCGGTTTGGTCTTTAAATGAGAGACGTAAATTTTCTCCGCACTCAAAAGTCTATTCGCTTTAAACAAAGAATCTGCTAATGCGAGTTGATTTCTATCTATTTGGCTATAAGCCCTTTGGCCAAAACCCAAAAGAAAAATAAACAGAAATGTAATTTTATTTAGACGAATGACTTGCATTATTTAAAAAAGGGTGCTAGTTTTGCACCGCAATAAGGGGAAAAAGTTACTCTTTTGCAAACGAAGGTCAACCAGTGGTTGAACTTCCTTTCGGTTCCAGAGTGGACCATTTTACATATACAATCTTCGGATTGAATGATTCCGTAGCTCAGTTGGTAGAGCAATACACTTTTAATGTATGGGTCCTGGGTTCGAATCCCAGCGGGATCACTGTAAGCCACTCAATCGAGTGGCTTTTTTTATTAATACCCACTAAATTTCAGGAAAATCAAGGCTTTTGATAGAAATATCAAAGTGGAAAATCCGCTAATACTGACCCACCTTATTCCGGAGCATGTTGACCACCTAAAATGATCTAATTTTTTTCGTAGTTATCGGCAGATTACCTTCGAGTTTTAACCAAAAACTTGAATGATGTCTGGAAAACCGATTGATATGAGTAAAATAAGGAATGTAATAAAGCTTTATACCCAAGGTAAGAGCAAGGTATTTATAAGTGATTACCTAAAATTATCACGCAATACAGTAAAAAAGTATATCAAACAATTTATAAGTTCAAAGAAAACCTTTGAAGAGCTGTCTGCTTTAAGTGATTTAGAGTTAGAATCTTTGTTTTCAGGTCAAAACACTCCTGATTTGTCTCCAAAATTAGCGACACTCTATTCCTTTTTTCCAACCGTTGAAAAACAACTTAAAAAAGTTGGAATGACCAGAGAGTTGTTATGGTTGGATTATAAATCAAAGCATCCTGACGGTTATCAGCTATCCAATTTTTGTGAGTTATACCTTCGTTGGAGTCAACGTACAAACATCAAGTCAACGATGCATATTGACCATAAAGCTGGTGATAAAATGTATATCGATTATGCAGGACAAAAACTGAATATTATCGATAAAGAAAGTGGTGAGATCATCGAAGTTGAATTTTTTGTTGCCATTTTAGGAGCTAGTCAAATGACTTATGCAGAAGCGAGTTTTAGTCAAAAGAAAGCAGATTTTATACATTCTGTAGAAAATGCATTGCATTTTTTTGGAGGAGTTCCACAAGCTATTGTTCCGGATAATTTAAAGTCGGCAGTCGTAAAAAGCGATCGTTTTGAACCAAAAATAAATGAAACGTTCATGCATTTTTCTGAACATTACGCTACCACTATTTTACCAGCAAGAGCATATAGACCGAAAGATAAATCCTTAGTTGAAGGTGCAGTAAAGATATTGTATACAAGAGTTTACTCTCATTTAAAATCAAAGCACTTTTTTTCATTACCTGATTTAAATAAAGAAATCTGGATATTATTAGAGAAACACAATACTTCCATTTTGACAGGGAAATCCTTTAGCAGAAAAGAGTTATTTATAGAGTTAGAAAAACATGAGTTAAGTCCTTTACCACAAGAACGCTTTGAGCTTCGTAGACAATCTATAGTCACCGTATTAAACAATGGTCATGCTTTTTTAAGTGAAGACAAACATCATTACAGTGTTCCATATTTTTATATCGGTAAGAGGGTAAAATTATTATATACTGAAACCTCTGTTGAAATTTTCCTTTCACATAATCGCATAGCTTTTCATCCGAGAGTTAAAAGCCCATATAACTATTCGACAATCAAAGAACATATGGCAAGTTCTCATCAATTTATGACTGACTGGAATCCACAACGATTTATCTCTTGGGGGGAATCCATAGATAAATATGTGAAAGAGTTTATTTGTTTGATCTTAGATAAAAAACAACATCCAGAACAGTCTTATAAAAGTTGTTTAGGCATTCTTTCCTTAGAAAAGAAGTATACAAGAAAGCGTTTGATTAATGCGTGTACAATGGCTTTAGAATTTGGTGTTTACAACTATAAAATCGTTCAAAATATTTTAGAAAAAGAAATGGATATGTATCAAATAAACACCGAAGAGAAGGAAACTCCAGAAATGCCAGATCATCAAAACATTAGAGGAGAGAATTATTATAAATAGTAACCTATAAATCAATAACATATGAATCAAACAACGTTAT
>JBMSJH010000052.1:0-11301 GCA_049418705.1 Aquirufa sp. | reverse complement strand
TCTGAGGAGGATTTCCAGTTTGACTCGATAATCGTCAAAACGGATTGAATGCTTTCGATGCTTCCACAACTAGTCCCACCGAATTTTAGGATTTTTTCCATTAATAAAGAAAACAAAATGATACTCAACTCTACAAACAGCTGAGATTTAAGGACAAATATACGATATTAGGCCGTATTTCTGCCTATAATGTGAAGTGCTTTATGCTTTCTTTTACTTGAATTGCGATAATTATCCGTTAAAACAGAAATATTCCCATCTACTTCGAATACGGCTAAATCCACCTCAGAAACGTTTGCGACTCCATGCTCCCGAACTACCGCCTCTAGTTGCTCAAATGTAAGCCCTGCTTTTTTCAGACCAGACTCTTTAACGACTCCGTGATAAATCAATAAGACAGGCTCTCCTTCAATGGCTTTGGCTAAAAATGGGCTATAAGAAGAGAGAAATTTGAAACCATAATTCATCACAAATAAAGCGAAAGCGGCTACTAAACCACCGCCTAAACTGGAGTCTGAGCCGACCATGGCATTTTGAACGGCATTAGAAATCAACAAAATGAAAACCACATCAACCACCGATAATTGTGCAAATTCCTTCTTCCCAAAAAAACGAATAGCCGCTACGATGAACACGTATACGGCTATTGATTTGAGGGCGATGAGTACATAGCCTTCCATAAATTCTATTTTTTCTTTTCTGCGGCCATGACCATAGCTAATTTTAATTTAGCCGCTAGGTCGTAGATATTCGTTAATTCTTGTACTGTTTGGTTGCGATCCATACGAACAACTAATGTTACCGCTTTTTTAGAAGTGGCTTCCTTTGTTAATTCAGCCTCTAGATTCGCCACATCCACTAAACGATCATCAATATAATAGTTCAGTTGCTCATCGACCGTTAAACGAATCACTTCGTTCGCCGGTGTAGGCATAGGCTTCGCCGTTTCTGGCAAAAGCAATTTAATCGCATCAGGAGAAGCAAGCGTCGAAATCATTAAAAAGAACATCAATAGAAAGAAAAGGATATCCGCTAGGGCCCCTGTTTCTACTTCTGATGCTTCTCTGGCTCTTTTTCTAAAGTTCATTGAATTAAGATTTAGAAGCTGGCTTGTGAAGAATATCTAAGAAATCAATCGCTGTAATCTCCATTTTATTGATCGTACGATCAATCATCGTCGTTAACAAGGTATACAATACATAAGCAATGATACCTACAATTAAACCCGATGCGGATGTCACCATTTTCTCATAAATACCCCCTGCAATCGTAGAGATATCAATTTTATTTGAAATCGAAATGTTATGGAAGGTACGAATCATACCCGTAACTGTTCCTAAGAATCCGAACATCGGAGCAATGCGAGCAATGGCACTTAGAATACCTAAATTCTTCTCCATGTTGTAGATTTCCACTTTGGCCTTATTCTCAATAGCCGCCTCAATATCACGGATAGGTGAACCTAAACGAGACAATCCTTTTTCTAACAACTTAGCGATTGGATACGAATTCGTTTTGCAGAAATTAATCGCACCTTGGACATTTCCTGCTTGCAACATATCATTGATCGTGTGCAAGAAATTCTCATCTAATTTCGCCGTTTTACGAATGTATAGGTAGCGTTCGATGAATAAGAAAACGGCTGCAGCAAACAAGAAACCGATTGGATACATCACATATCCCCCTTTTCCCAATAAGTCTAAAACCGAAAATTCTTCTACGACTACTTTAGTCACTTCTTGAACCGGACCAGAAGCATTAACAATAGAATCTGCCACAGCAGAAGAAAGTGAATCGACGGTTACACCCGCCTGAAGTAAAATAGTTGCTAGCGATAAAGCCATAGGATGAATTGATTAATCTTATTAACTACAAGTTTACAATTTTTTTTTTATAATCTCTAGGGTTGTTGTGAGGAAGGAGCTAGTTCTTTAAACCAAAATCCTTCTTTCAAACTGTACGAAGAAAACCAAAGCTCATTTAGCTTCAATTCTCGCAATACCTTCTCAATTAAAAAGGTGGCATAAGGGAAAATACTTGCCCTGAATGCTCTCATACCAGGATAGGCCTTCCGCTCTTCATAAGGCAAGGCGTCCAAATTCAATTTATGTTGCAAAAACTGGTTCAAATCAATCTCGCAAGAAGCCGGTGCATTTCCTGGTCTATTCTCTAAATCCAAAATCGTCTCAAAAGCACCTGCGGCACCTATTAACACTTCGGGTTTTGACTTCTCACAGGCCTGAAATAAAACGTCTATTTCTTTCGTGACGTGCGCATCTAAATCCTTCACAATTGATAAACTAAACTCATTATCCACCGAAAAAAGGGACTTTAATCGCAAACCACCTAATTCTAAACTCACCCGATATAGGACCTCATATCCCTTAAATAAGATGAATTCCACACTTCCTCCCCCTATATCCATTACCAAACTTGTTTTCTCCCAACGATCAGGAAGCGAATTTCGTATCCCCGCATAGATATATTCTGCTTCTTGAATTCCATCAATCACTAAAATAGAGACTCCCAGTTCTTCTTTTACCCGTTCAATAAAAGCTCCGGCATTCGATGCTCGACGTAAAATGCTTGTTCCGATGGCATAAAAATCACTGATATCTCCTCCTTTGGACAAAAACAAAGACATGAATTCGTGTAAGGCGACAAGCGCCCGATCCATTGCATCTTCTTGCAGCACTACCTGTTCCATAGCTCCCATCCCCAAACCAACCGGTCGTTGTAGGTGTTCTAGCACTTGGAAATGGTCTAGTGGAGAAATAAGTAATTGGAAGGTATTCGTACCTAAGTCCGCAATGGCGCAGATTTTTGACATTATGAGTTATTTGGAACAAAAATAAGCCGAAAAGGGGTTCAAGAATAAATAATATTCTTTATTTTAGTAAAAATGTATTTTGAAAAATGCTAGATCCCGAATTCGACGAGAATAAAGAAGACATTCAATCTTCCGTACAGCGCTACGAAAACATGTTGAATCAGCAAGAAAACGCGTTTTTCGATGCAGAAACCTTAGAACAAATCGCCGAACATTACTTTGTTCAATCCCGATTTGACCAAGCTTTAGATGCCGTTAATTTAGGGCTTTCCCATTTCAATTATTCCCTCGAATTAATTACCCTAAAAGCGCAAATTTTAGGTGAAATGCAGCGTCCTGAAGAGGCTATGGAATTAATCGAAAACTCCATCCTGCTTTTCCCAAATGACATCGAATTAACCCTGGTAAAAGGCTATTTGCTTAGCCAAATGGGCCAGCACGAGGAATCTATCCAACTCTTTTTAGCGGCTTTAGATCGAACAGAAGAGAAAGATGAGGTCTACTTTCGCATCGGTTTAAGCTACCAGGCTTGGGGGAAACCTCGGGAGGCTGTGGATATGCTGAAAAAGTGCTTAGAGCTTAATTCAGAGAATGAAAATGCCCTGGTGGAACTCGCTAATTGCTTAGATGAAATAGGCAAAATCGAGGAAAGCATCCCCTATTACAAGCAGTTTATTGATGCCGATCCGTTCTCCTTTACGGCTTGGTATAATTTAGGTATTGCTTATTCGAAATTAAAACAGTTTGAAAAGGCGATCGATGCCTATGAATATTCACTGGCGATTGAACCTACTTTTGGGTCTTCTTTATTCAATTTAGGCAATACCTACATGAATATTCAGGAATATGCGAAGGCAGAAGAAGCCTATCAATTATGCTTGAAATACGATGATCCGAATCCAGAATTATATTGCTGTTTAGGCGCAAGCATCGAGAGACAACGTCGATTTGATGAAGCCTTACCCTTTTACAAGGAGGCCATTAAGGTGGATCCTTTGTGGGATGAAGGCTATTATGGATTAGCAGTTTGTCTTACGGAGATGGACAAATGGTTTGAAGCCTTGCATTTCTTAAAAAAAGCGCTGAAACTAAATGATACGAATCCTTTATATTGGACGGGTTTAGCAGATGTGGAATCTTATTTAGGCAATCCCGTTTCTGCTGATGAGGCCTATGCCAAATCCGTAGATCTAGATTCCTTCTTCGCTCCTACTTGGGTAAAATGGGCTCAATTGCATTACGATCTCAATGATTTCGAAAAATGTGCTGAAATCATGCTCTCTGCCATCGACGAACTACCGGAGGAAGCCGATTTATATTACCGGGCAGCTATCTTTTTAATTAAAGCAGGCCAATTCAAAGAGGCTTTTCATTTCTTAGAATCTGGGCTCCTGTTAGATTATGATAAACACGAAATTATTTTTGAATACTTTCCTAATATGGAAACACAAAAGGCGATTTACAAGTTAATTCAACAGTACAAGAAATAATTATTGCCGTTCATCATTTTATCAATACCCTTAATTCAATTTATTTCTATTTTTCGAGTCAATAAACAAAATACCCCTATGAAGAAAATTATTCTATCGGGTTTACTACTTTGTCTCTTGCAGCCTGCAATTGCACAGCCTAAACCCACTCCATCAACACAAAAGGCATCCGCTAGCCTACCTATCCCTGAAAAGGTGACAGAAGCGGAAGGAATTACGGAATACAAGCTAGCTAATGGCTTGAAAGTATTGTTATTCCCAGATCCCTCTAAACAAACTATCACTGTTAACATCACTTACTTAGTAGGTTCTCGTCACGAGGGTTACGGTGAAACAGGTATGTCTCACTTATTAGAGCATATGGTGTTTAAAGGAACGAAAGAAAAACACAAGGAAGTAGCGAAAGAGATCTCAGATCACGGTGCTCAATTCAACGGAACTACCTGGTTAGATCGTACTAACTACTTCGAAACTTTCGCCGCAACGGACGAAAATCTAGATTGGGCTTTAGATATGGAAGCTGATCGTATGATCAATTCTCGTATTGCTAAAAGCGAACTAGAAACCGAAATGACGGTTGTTCGTAATGAATTCGAGCGTGGGGAGAATGATCCAGGAAGCGTTTTAATGGAGCGTATCGTTTCTACCGCTTTCTTATGGCATAACTACGGCAACTCTACTATCGGTGCTCGTTCTGACATCGAAAAAGTGCCTATCGAAAATTTACAGGCCTATTACCGCAAGTATTACCAACCAGATAACGCGGTATTATTAGTAGCGGGTAAATTCGATGCCATCAAAACATTGAAATTGATCAATGAGAAGTTCGGTGTAATTCCCCGTCCTGAGCGTGTTTTAACTCCTACATTCACAGCTGAACCTACGCAAGATGGAGAGAGAGATGTTACTTTACGTCGTGTGGGTGATGTGCAAGTAGTGGGTATGGCTTACCATATTCCTTCTGGCTTACATCCTGATTATGTGGCTGTTGATGTCATGACTGACTTATTAACAGATGCACCGTCTGGACGTTTATACAAAGCGTTGATCGATACAAAGAAAGCGAGTAGCCAGTTTGGTATGACTTTCCAATTGAAAGAGCCAGGTCTTGTGTACTTCGGTTCAGAGGTATTGAAAGAAAAATCAGTTGATTCTGTTCGTCAGATCATGATTAATACCATTGAGAATTTTGCCAAAACTCCTCCAACAAAAGAAGAGGTTGATCGCATTAAGACCAAAGGAATCAAGAATATCGAACTTTTATTAAATAACGCACAACGTGTGGGTGTAGGTTTATCTGAATACATCGCACAGGGTGATTGGCGTTTGTTATTCCACACGCGTAATCAATTAGAGAAAATTACTCCAGCGGACATTCAACGTGTAGCTGCCGCTTATTTCAAATCATCAAATCGTACTTCTGGTACATTCTATCCTACGGAGAAACCAGAGCGTGCTGAGATCCCAGAAGCAAAAGAGGTAGCAGCCGTATTAAAAGACTTCAAACCAAAAGCGGCTGTTAGCCAAGGTGAAGCTTTCGATCCGTCTCCAGCGAACATCGATGCGCGTACGAAAACAGAGAAAATTGGTGGTGTTCAATTAGCACTTTTATCTAAAAAGACACGTGGAAATTCAGTTTATGCTCGAATGACTTTACGTTTTGGCGATGAAAAGTCGTTAATGGGTACAGCCACTGCCGCAGATTTAGCAGCAGATATGTTAACTAAAGGTACAGCTAAGCATACTCGTCAACAATTCCAAGATGAATTAGACAAGTTAAAGGCACGTGTTAACATTAGTGGTGGTGCAACACAAGCAAGTGTTTCTATTGAAACAACACGCGATAATTTAATCCCTGCTATGAAATTAGTGGCTGAGGCATTAAAGCAACCGGTATTCCCGGCTGATGAATTCGAAAAGTTAAAGCAAGAAAATTTAACGGCAATCGAGGGTCAAAAAAGTGAGCCACAAGCGAAAGGTTCTGAGGCACTAAGCCAATTAAGAACAGGTCACTATGACAAGAAAGACGTGCGTTATCAGCCTACGATGGCTGAACAAACAGCTAATTATGCAGCAGCAAAACTAGAGGAGTCTGTTAATTTCTACAAGAACTTCTATGGTGCTTCTAATGCAACTTTCTCAGCTGTAGGTGATTTTGATGAGAAAGAATTAAAGGATGTCATTACGGCTGAATTTGCGAATTGGAAATCTCCGAAACCTTACAAACGCATTCCTGATGTGTTCAAGGAAACAGGTGGTAAAGCAGTTTCTATTGAAACTCCAGACAAGGCAAATGCATTCTTCTTAGCTTACCAACCGTTAAAGATCTCTGATAGTGATCCTAACTACGCAGCTTTAGAATTATCTAACTACATGTTAGGTGGTGGTAGCGGCTTGAGCTCTCGTTTAATGAACCGTATCCGTCAAAAAGATGGTTTATCTTATGGTGTGGGTTCACAATTCGTTGCTAGCCCATTAGATCAAAGCGGTGCATTTATCGGATATGCTATCTATGCTCCTGAGAACTTAGCGAAACTAGAGTCAGCTTTCAAAGAGGAAATCGAGAAAGTATTGAAAGAAGGTTTCACTCAAAAAGAAATCGATGAGGCTAAGAAATCTTGGTTACAATCTCGTCAAGTAACTCGTTCTCAAGACAACGCCTTAGTAGGAAGCTTGAACAGCAACTTATTCTTAGGCCGTAACATGAAGTGGTCTGAGGAATTAGAGAACAAGATTAAGAGCTTAACTCCAGCACAAATTCAGGAGGCTACTCAGAAATCAATCGACTTATTGAAGATGTCCTTCATTAAAGCGGGTGACTATGAAGGAGCTGCTAAGAAAATGGCTGAGAAAGCGAAGAATAGTACTTCAGAATCAGGAGCGATGGGCGGTGCGCCTAAGCAATAATCCATTCTGAAAGGAAACAAAAAAGGGAGCTTCTTACGAAGCTCCCTTTTTTTATGACTCATTTTTATTAGCAGAATTCGTCAAAAACGCCTTCTAAGTGTCCTGCAATCATATCTGCCGAACGACCCTCAATGTGGTGACGCTCTACAAAGTGAACTAATTCACCATCTTTAAACAAAGCGATAGATGGAGATGATGGAGGATAAGGAAGTGTATACTCTCGTGCTTTTTGAACCGCCTCTGGATCTACACCCGCAAAAACCGTTACTAATTGGTTTGGCTTTTTAGCTGAAGCTGCAACAGCATTTTTTACGCCTGGACGTGCTGTAGAAGCAGAACATCCACAAACTGAGTTAAAAAACACCAAGGTTGTACCTGGCTTAGCCATTACGTCTTCCACTTCTGAAGCTGACTTCAATTCTTGGAATCCTCCGGCCACGATATCCATCCGCATAGGATGTACTAAATGTTCTGGATACATATATGTTCTATTTATATTTATTTGTGATAACGCTATTACATAAATCCAAGTTCCAACTTGGCCACTTCTGACATCATATCTTGCTCATAAGGTGGGTCAAAAGTCAATTCAACAGAAACCTCTGCAATTCCTTCAATTTCTCTAACTGCCTTTTCAATGTCCACCGGAATGCTTTCAGCTGAAGGGCAGGAAGGGGATGTTAAAGTCATTAAGATGTACACATTATTCACCGGGAAAATCTTGATTTCATAGATTAATCCGAGTTCATATACATCGACAGGAATTTCTGGGTCATAGACGGTCTTAATCGCCTTAACTACCTTTTCCTTTAATTCTACCTCATTCATTTGACTTGAATTTTCCATTTTAAATAATCGCTTAAGAGAAGGCCAAAGCATAATGTTGCATTTGTTTTACCATGGAAACTAATCCGTTGGAGCGAGTTTGGGCTAAGTGTTGACTCATTCCAATTTGATCAATAAAATATAAATCAGCTGCTAAAATCTCCGCTGGCGTGTGATTAGACAATACCCGAATCAACATCGAGATCATTCCTTTCACGATAATTGCCTCTGAATCAGCTTGAAACACGACTAAATCACCTTGTTTTTCGGCATGTAACCAGACACGGCTTTGGCAGCCCTTAATCACATTCTCCTCCGTCTTATAAGCATCGGACATAGGCGCTAATTTCTTGCCTAGGTCAATCAAATACTCATATTTATCCGCCCAGTCCTCGAAAAGACCAAACTCCTCAATTAATTCTTCTTGAATATCGTTTATCGCCTGTCCCATTTATTGTAACATTTGTAAAGTCTTCTCTAAGCATAAAACAAAGCGATCAATCTCCTCGAATGTATTGTAGAACGAGAAGGAGGCGCGACAAGTTCCCACCAAATCATAGCGCTGCATCAAAGGCTGTGCACAGTGATGGCCCGTACGAATCGCAATGCCAAATTTATCTAACAATACACCGATATCCTGTGGGTGAACGCCGTCCACCACAAAAGAAATAACCGCAATCTTTTCAGGGGCAGTACCCACAATCTTTAATCCTGGAATGGATTGTAATTTCTCCGTTGCATAGGCTAATAATGCCTCTTCCTGAGCCGCAAGCGCCTCTGCTGGAATGGCTTGGACGTAATCCAAAGCAGCACCGAAAGCAATTACATCCGCTATATTTGGCGTTCCTGCCTCGAATTTATAAGGTAATTCATTGTAGGTTGTTCCACTGAAACTCACCTCTTTGATCATCTCCCCGCCTCCTTGGTAAGGTGGCATGGCTTCTAATAATTCGCGCTTTCCATACAACACGCCCACACCCGTAGGACCAAACAACTTGTGTGCAGAGAAAACGAAGAAATCTAGATCCAATGCTTGCACGTCTACCGCTAAGTGAGCGACAGATTGAGCTCCGTCGATTAGGACTTTAGCTCCTACTCCATGGGCTAAAGAAATGATTTCTGCAATCGGATTAATCGTTCCAATCGCATTGGATACGTGGTTGACAGCAACAAGCTTTACTTTGGGATTCAATAATTCTTTTAAAGCCTCAATGTCTAGAACACCTTCATCACTCACCGGAATCACCTTAATCTCTGCCCCTTTCTCCTCCGCAATCATTTGCCAAGGCACAATGTTTGAGTGGTGTTCAAGATTAGAAACAATGATTTGATCCCCTTTTCCCACATTTGCGCGACCAAAAGTCTGAGCAACTAAATTAATTCCCGCTGTGGTTCCAGAGGTGAAGATAATTTGATCAGTAGAGGGTGCGTTTAAGAAAGCAGCTAGCTTCTTTCGCGTTAATTCGTAAGCAGTTGTTGCGCGTTCTGCCAAGGTGTGAATACCTCGGTGAATATTCGCATTATCCTGCTCATAATAAGCGGTAAGCGCATCCATAACAGCTTTGGGCTTCTGTGTGGTCGCCGCATTATCAAAATAAACCAAAGGCGCTTTGTTTACCTGCTGATGTAAAACAGGGAAATCTGCTCTAATTTGATCTATATTCAATTTTTCCGCCATGATTATATCGCTAAGGAAGTCTGGATTTTTGAAATAATTTTATCTGTCAAACGCAATTTCGTCTCCTCATGCGTCACGCGATCAATCACTTCTTGAACAAAGGCTAGTAACAATAAAGTTCGTGCATTCGCTAAAGAAATACCTCTTGAACGTAAGTAGAACAAGGCTTCCTCATTCAATTGACCTGTAGTCGTTCCGTGTGAACACTTCACATCATCCGCCCAAATCTCCAATTGAGGTTTGGTATTCATCGTTGCTCTAGTAGAGGCAAGGACGTTTTTACAGCTTTGGAAGGCATTCGTCTTTTGTGCATCTGGACGCACAAAAATCTTTCCATTAAACACGCCTGTCGCATTCCCCATTAACACGCCTTTGTATAATTCGTGAGATTCAGAATTCGGCTTGCGATGATCCACTACCGTATGAGAATCCATTAACTGGTTCTCTCCTGGCACATAAAGTCCATTCAAGTTAGATACCACATTTTCTCCATCGCTGTAAAAATGCAGGTTATTACGTAGGTATTCAGCGTTCAAAGAGAAAGTGAATAAATCAACTTGACTATCGGAAAGCTGGGTAATGAAGGTATGGTCAATGTGAGATGTATTTGCAGCTAAATCTTGTTCCTTCACATAGGTCAAGTTCGCCTTTTCACTCACATAAATTTCTTGTACAAAATTAGATAACACCTCGGCTGATCCCTCCTTCGTAAAGGCGCGTTCAATCAAGGTTAAGGTAGCATCTGCTTCTAAGAAAACGATTAATCGGCTTTGAATAGCGGACGCTTTTGAGGCAGACACGATGAAATCATGTGCTAAGGCTTGATCTACTGAAACGCCTGCCTTCACCCATAATACCTGAGTATTAGCCACCAAAGCCGTATTTAAATCATACAAAGAGTTCTGATCTAAAATAGGAAGGCGTTGCTCCCATTTCGCAGCAAGTGCTGGATTAGAAGCTAAAAATGCATCGAAAGAGATGAATTCAACTCCGGCAGGCAAGGAACCCTGGAAAGTGGTGTTGCCATTTTGAGTTTGCAAACTAGCCGTCGAGGACTCATGTAAGGAAGCGGGAGTCCAATCTAGGTCTTTTTCATTCCAAGACTTCAGGGACGCATACTTCCATTCTTCCCATTTATTGGTGGGAAAACCTGTGGCCTTAAAACGCTCTAATGCCTCCTTTTGAGTCGCTGAGCTTAATTCTGTATACAACATCTTATTCTCCTAAAGCTGAAATGATCCAATCGTATCCGCGCTCTTCTAATTCAAGCGCTAATTCTTTTCCTCCTGATTTCACGATTTTTCCTTTGTACAATACGTGTACAAAATCGGGTACGATGTAGTCCAAAAGGCGTTGGTAGTGAGTTACTACAATCGTCGCATTATCTGGGGATTTCAATTTATTCACTCCTTCTGCCACGATACGTAATGCATCGATGTCAAGTCCAGAGTCAGTTTCGTCCAAAATAGCCAACTTAGGTTCTAACACCGCCATTTGGAATATTTCATTTCTTTTTTTCTCACCACCAGAGAAACCTTCGTTTAAGTCACGAGACAATAAACTTTGGTCTA
>JBMSJH010000051.1:0-11341 GCA_049418705.1 Aquirufa sp. | reverse complement strand
ATCAGATGTTGCAAAAAGCGATATCTAGTGATGTTCTTTTTAAGGATAAAAAAATCACTTTAACAGAAACCGATGCCCTATTCCATTTCTCAGGAGGTGATGGGCGGAAGTTGTTAAATCTGTTCGAGCTATTAATTACCACAGAAGGCGGAAACGAACTCGAAGTAACCAATGCCTTAGTTACTGAACGACTGCAGAAAAACTTAGCGCAATACGATAAGGACGGGGAGCAACATTACGATATCATTTCTGCCTTCATTAAATCGATTCGCGGATCAGATCCAGATGCGGCCGTTTATTGGTTAGCACGAATGCTTACGGGAGGAGAATCTTTGGAATTTATTGGTCGTCGACTGTTAATTCTAGCCTCTGAAGATATCGGATTAGCAAACCCGAATGCGCTACTGCTAGCCCAATCCTGCTTCGATTCCATCCGCGTAATCGGTAATCCAGAATCACGTATCATTCTTTCGCAGACAGTTATTTATTTAGCCACATCGCCTAAAAGTAATTCGGCCTATAACGCCATCAACAAAGCGATGGCCTACGTCGAGCAAACAGGGGATTTGCCGGTGCCTTTGCACTTACGCAACGCGCCTACGCGCATGATGAAGGATTTGAATTATGGGGCTGATTATAAATACCCGCATGATTTTCCGGGCAATTGGGTGGAGCAGAATTACTTTCCAGAGGTTCCTTCTAGGCCGATTTTTTACAAGCCTTCAGAGCAAGACAAAATCAATCGTGGCACTCCATCAAAATAAGCGCCCCGTCCTCGTAACTAATCTTCACGATTCCATCTTCCCTAGCATCATTACTCGAACTAGTTTGAGTTCCTAGCTTTAAAACAGGATGATTTAAATCGTATTTTAAGCCAGTGGAAGCAACATTTTTCGCCTCTCCATACGGAATCAATGAAATAGGTGTTCCTGCCGGATACCACTTTTCGAAACTCGTAGGCAATAAATAGGAAGTGGAATAGTCGTCAAAAAATACAATTTTCAGTTTCTGCCCGTAGCGTACGAGAGAATGAAAATTATTTAGCGTATGATCCATCCGTTTTCCAGACGCCCAAACAACATTAACGGCAGGATAACCCTCCTCAATTAAGTATTCAAAAGCCTTTTCTAGATCGGTTAAATTTTGATCCGGCGTATGGATTTTTTTCAAAGGATAATCACGGTAATCTGCCTCATTCGTATGATCGAAATCACCTAACCAGACATCGACTTTGATGCCTAAAGAGATGACTCTTTCCAAAGCCCCATCGAGCACCACTACCGTAGGTGACCACTCGAGCAATTGTTCCACTAAATCCAAAGAACAGGCCTCCCCATTCGCAATAATGAGCGCGGGTTCTTGCTTGTCTCGAATGATGTGGTGAGAAGACATATTAGGCTTGAAAATCAGATTTACCGCCTGATTTAGAAATAAGTTTGGTTTCTTTTATCACGATGCCTTTGGACACCGATTTACACATATCGTATACCGTTAAAGCGGCTACAGAAGCACCCACGAGCGCTTCCATTTCTACTCCCGTCTTCGCTTCTAATCGGCAAATACAGGTAATGATGATTTGATCTTTCTGTACTTCTGTCTCGAATTTGCAGGAATCTAATCCCAAAGGATGGCATAAAGGAATCAAATCAGACGTCTTTTTCGCCGCCATGGTTCCAGCAATTACCGCTGTTTGCAGGATGCTCCCTTTCTTATTTTGCCAGCCAGCCGCCTCAAAATGCTGCACGATTTCGGCTCCTAAATAGACGATAGATTGCGCTTTGGCTTCGCGAACTGTTTCGTTTTTTGAACTAACATCCACCATTCCGGGCGTACCATCTGATTGCAAGTGAGAGAAGTCAATTGACATAGCTAATTTGAAATTTAGAAGACAAAAATACGGGAGAATTAGCAAAAAATAGCGAAATTTAACAAATACGATAAAACCATATACATGATCAGCCCACTAGAAGCGATTGAATTACTTAAAAACATCACCATTCCTTTCCGTACAGAGAAAATGCCTTTGGCAAAAACGTTAGGAATGAACATCGCCGAGAAAATTGTGGCTGACCGTGACTTCCCTCCTTTCGACCGTGTCATGATGGACGGCATCGCCGTAAAAGATATCACGGCACCCACCTGGAAAATTGAAGGTATTTTATTTGCTGGAGAACCAGTAAAGGCCATCAAAAAAACGGATGGTGCTTTGGAAATCATGACTGGCGCGACAGCACCACGCGGAACAGAAGCGATCATTAAGATCGAAGATCTGAGCATTGAAAAAAAGATCGCTACTTACATCGGCAAAACGCCGCTTGAAAAAGGGCAACACATACATTTACAAGGGGCAGATGCGCCCGCAGGGTCAGTTTTAGTCAAGAAAAGAACGAAGATTGGTCCTGTCGAAATTGCGATTGCAGCAACGGTGGGGAAAGCCCATATTGAAGTTGAATCGAAGCCTCACGTGCATATTTTCTCTACTGGCGATGAAATCGTCGGCTTACATGAGACGCCAGCTGACCACCAAATCCGCAGCTCGAATGTGATGATGCTTAAATCCGTTTTATTATCCAAAGGATTCAAAGCAAACTCCAGCCACTTAGCTGATTCCGCTGAGAAAATTAAAGCTAGTATGGATAAGGCTTTGGATTCCAATGACATCATTTTATTGTCAGGCGGCGTTTCAGCGGGTAAAAAAGATTTGATTCCAGGTGTGTTAGCAGAAGCCGGTTTCGAAACCGTTTTCCATAAAATTTCCCAAAAACCAGGTAGACCGCTATTAGTTGCAACTCGCCCTGACGGAAAGGTCGTTTTTGCCTTCCCGGGTAATCCAATCTCTACCTTAACTTGTTTCTGGGTGTACTTCCTTCCTTGGGTTTCTGGGGAATGGCCAGAATACAATGTGAAGGAAATTAAGTTTTTACCGAAACCCTCAGCTGAACTAGACCAATGGATTCCAGTAGAAAACGGCGAGGTATTAGCCCATAACGGATCTGGGGACTTGATTAATTGGTCGCGTGCGGATGGATTGGTTTGGCAAAAAGCTGGAGATAAAGCTAAGAAATTACCCTATATTCCACTCAAATAAGCCTGTATGGAACTGAAACTACATACCTTCGACCTGCCTTTAAAGCACACCTTCACGATCACACATGAGTCGCGTGACGTGCAGCCGACGCTGATTGTGGAGTTGAGTTGGCATGGGAAAAGTGGTTTTGGGGAAGCTACGGAAACCCCTTATTATGGGGTGACGATGGCAAAAATGAAGGCTCAGGTTGAATCAATTATTGATCTGCTGCCGCATGATATCTTACCACACCCGAGTGATTTTTGGGCGATGATGTCCAAAACCCTGTTAGATGAGCATCCCTTTGCGCTTTGTGCTTTGGATGTGGCTTATTGGGATTTATGGGGCAAGACGCATAACAAACCGCTGTATGAGATTTGGGATTTAGACACCGCTAAGAATCCAATCACGGACTATACGATCGGGATTGATACAGTGGAAAAGATGGTGGCCAAAATGCAGGAGACTCCCTTCCCTCTCTACAAAATTAAACTGGGCACGAATGACGATTTAGAAATAGTGGAAGCCTTGCGTAGAGAGACTAATGCCACTTTCCGCGTCGATGCGAACACCGCTTGGACACCTGAGCAGACGATTTATTTTGCACCTGAATTGCAAAAATTAGGAGTCGAATTCATCGAACAACCATTAAAAGCAGATAATTGGGAAGGCATGAAACGGGTATACCAAGAATCCTCCTTGCCTATTATCGCTGATGAAAGTTGCATCCTAGAGTCTGATGTGGAAAAATGTGCCGGCTATTTTCACGGTATCAATATCAAACTGATGAAATGTGGCGGCCTCACTCCTGCTTTGCGCATGATTAAAAAGGCGAGAACTCTCGGCTTAAAAGTAATGGTGGGCTGCATGACCGAATCTACCATTGGCTGCTCCGCCATCGCTCAACTGCTTCCTTTATTGGATTACGTGGACATGGATGGTTGTTTACTTGTGGATGACACGATTTCTAGAGGGATTACCATCGATTATGGAGTCGTTTCTTATTCTAATTTACCCGGAACTGGCGCTGAATTGCTATGAGTTATTCTATCACAGAAACACAGATTCCAGGCCGAAAGATAGCTTTTGAAGGGGCAGAATACCTCTGGCTAGGAGGCACGAATTATTTAGGCATTGGCTCCCATCCTACCTTTAAAAACGCCTTAACAGAAGGAATTAAGCAGTATTCCCAAAACTTCGGCAGCTCACGTCGCAATAACTTACAATTCTCTATTTGGGAGGATTTCGAACAGGCTTTAGCCGCCCATTTTAAGGTGGAAGCAGCCGCCTTATGTTCCTCCGGTTTAGCCGCTGCCCAAATTGCTGTACAATTTGCTCAACAAAAAGGCTTAACCTTAAACTTAGCTCCACAAGCACATCCGGCCTTGTGGCGCCATCCTTTTTTACCGTTTTCTGGTACATACAGCAAATGGATTTCAAGCCATCAAAAAGGCCAAATTCTAGCTTCCGATGGCATTGGTTCCCCTTGGATCACAACTTTCGACTTTTCTTTTGCGGCTTCGATGCATGCGGATAATTTTCTGATTGTGGATGAATCGCACCGAGCTGGCATTCAGGATATTCAGATAAAATGTAGTGGACATCTGTTGCAAACGGTTTCACTTTCGAAAGCCTACGGTATTCCTGCAGGAGTCATTTTAGGGTCTTCCGCGGACATTTCAGCGATTAAAACAGATTCTTTCTGGGTGGGCTCCTCGCCTCCTAATCCAGCCTTTTGTTATGCCGGATTGCAGTCGATGGAGGCATACTTTGAATTAAGCCAAAAAAGCAAAGTCCTTGCGAATCGATTTGCCACTAATTTACAGGGACTTCAACCAGCCATCACTTACGAAGTGGGCTATCCTGCCTTTTGTTCCAAAGCCCCAGGACTTTTTGAGCACTTGAAATCTGCCGGCATTTTAGTCAATCATTTTTCTTACCCAGATATCACGGCACCTCCCGTTTGCCGCGCTATTTTACCTGCGTGCCTAACAGAAGCAGATATCGACCACATCACTGCAGCCATCCTCAGCTATGCGTAACCTACTTTTTCTATTGATCAGCATGAGTACATTCGCTCAAAAACCCACGAATATCTTAGAGCAGCTCTTGCTTGCCCATCCAGAAAAGTTCAAAAAACTAACAGATCATCCGGAGAAATACCGCTTGCAAATCTTGTATACCCAGATTGATCGGGATGCAAATAACAAACCTAGCCTAACTACCTATTCTTATCGGGCAGACACGAATGAATATTTCTATCCGGCGAGTACGGTAAAATTAGCGGCCAGTGTATTAGCTCTTGAAAAACTGAATACCCTTAAAATTAAAAAAGAGACGACCTTTCAAACACTTAAAAACCGACCTTCACAGCTAGAAATTAAGACCGATTCTACGGCAGCGTCCGGTTTACCCAGTATTGCTCATTACATCAAAAAGATTCTTTTGGTCTCTGATAATGAGGCCTATAATCGCCTGTATGAGTTTTTAGGCCAAAGACCCTTCAACGAATCCATGGCAAAAAAAGGATTCCAGGGAGTCCGCCTCACACACCGCCTACAAACTCCTCTTCCTCGCCTAGAAAATCAATACACGAATCCCATTCAATTGATTGATGCCTCAGGCAAATTGATTTATCAGCAAGCAGAAGCATTTAACGATAAGCCCTATGCGGCAAATAATCCTATTTTATTAGGAAAAGGAACTATGAATGATGCGGGGGTGGTGGAAGATCGACCTTTGGACTTTAGTCTTAAAAATTCCTACCCCTTACAAGCTCAGCATTTGTTTTTACAGCGATTAATGCTGCCAGAGGCATTCCCTAAAAAGGATCAATTCAAACTTTCAAAAGAGGATTACCAATTCCTTTATCGCTACATGTCGATGTATCCTACGGAATCTAAGGAGCCCGCCTACCAAGAAGAATTCGCCACCTTTTGTAAATTCTTGTATTATGGATCGGAGAAAAATGCCACATTAAACCCTTCGATTCGGATATTTAATAAAGTGGGTGATGCCTACGGCTTTCTACTAGACAACGCTTATGTGGTCGACTTTGAAAAGAAGGTAGAATTTATCGTGACAGCTGTGTTATTATGTAACGAAGACGAAATCTTCAATGACGAAAAATACGATTATGACTCCATCGGATTTCCTTTCTACAAAAACCTAGGGGAAGTCATCTACGAATACGAGCTAAATCGACCTAAAAAGCACCTGCCTGATTTATCGCACTTGCGCTTTGACTATACTAAGTAGTTTTTCGCTTAGCGTACAGTAGAACTCCTACCCCGAAAAGAACGGCTGGAATGGATAAGATTTGACCCATATTCAACGACAAACCGTCTTCAAATGAGCTCTGATTTTCCTTCAAAAACTCGTAAAAGAAACGAAGCGTAAAAAGGATAATCATAAAAAGACCAGTCAAAATCCCGTGCGGGGTATTTTGTTTTTGACGGTTCCATAACCACAGTAAAAAAGCAAAGATAACTAAGCAAGAAAGTGCCTCATACAATTGAGATGGGTGACGCGGTACGACGAAGGCAGCTAAACCACTCGGATTAAACTCATAATCTCGCATAAATTTAAAGCCCCAAGGCAAATCAGTCGGCTTCCCAATAATCTCCGAATTCATCAAATTCCCGAAACGAATAAAAAAGCCAGCTAATGCAGTGGCAATCACAATACGGTCAGTCACATACAAATAGGACTGATCTTTGTTCTTTTTCGTGTATAGATAATAGGCCGTAAAAAGACCAATGGCTGCACCATGAGAGGCTAATCCTGAAAAAGGCGGGGTAAGCATTTGAATAAAAAAACGAACCGGATCGGCTAAAAGTAGCGGAAATTCATAGAAAAAATAATGCCCCATTCTCGCACCAGCAACCGTACCTACCATGGTATAGATCAATAATTGATCTGCTTGCTCGACAGGTCTACCCTCTTTCTTGAACATATAGGAGACTACCTGAAAACCAGCTAAGAAGGCAAATGCGAAACATAATCCATACCAACGGATGGGGAATCCCAGTAAATTAATGATGGTCGGATCAGCGTTCCACTCAATAAATAAGTTTATCATTTTTCGGTCTTTTGACCAAAATTAAACATTATTTCTTTACGTTTTTCACAAAAACCTGGATTGTCTTTTTAAATAACTTAGCCGGGTGTAAACGATGAGGAAAGCCTAAAGATAAGGCCTGGAAGCTGCAAAAGAGGATTAGTAGTAAGATAACAAACCGCTGTTTCATAGTTGAGCTGTTGATTGTAATGCAAAGATAAAAAACAAAAGGTACTTTGCAATACAAGGTACTATAATTTATCAGCTAACTGATAATTTTGTAGACTAGATGCGCCCGTTCGTCGATTGGTTGCACCGACACTTCTTTTTTAAAAGATCGAATTATATTATTGCGATAGAATTACCGTTTGATAACTGAATCAAATCTTTTAAATCATGAAAACAAAAATTTCATTAATCGCCTTCGTATCTGTTTTGGCATTAAATGCCTGCACAAAGGACCAAAACGTGGATCCACAAAATGCATCAACTCTTGCGCCCCAAGAGGTTCCAGTTCTAGTCACACAGGCTGTAGCCACCGTTTACCCGAAAGTGACAACAGTTGATTACACCTCGCTACAAACAAATTCAATTTATGTAGCCAATGTAACCACTCCTAGCACAGAAGCACAAGTTGTTGTTTCAAATAAAGGAATGGTGAAAGAAGTGGCCGTAAAAATCACTAAAACAGATCTTCCTGCTGCTGTTTTAGCCTACATTGACACTAATTTCCCCGGTGCTACTTTTGAACACGCTTCGAAAAAAACCAAAGGAGATAAATTAGGTTTTCGTGTTGAGCTTATCTTCAATAAAGAGCATTATTCCATTTTCTTTGATGAAACTGGTGCTTTCTTAAATCAAGTAATAGGATTACAAGGAAAACCAGGAAAAAAAGGCCCTGCTCCTGCTGCTACTGAGATTGCCTTAGCTGATCTTCCTGCACCGGTTCAGGCAGCTTTAAATGGAATGACTTTCAAACGAGCTATTATAACTAAAGATCAAAATGGGGTAGCTGTTTACCATATTCACGTAGACAAGGCTGGCGTTCTGTTAAGTTTAGATTTAGACGCGAATGGAACGGTCCTAAAATCAAGAGAGGTAAGCCAAAAAGGAGCTAATTTCACTAAAATTGACCTAACAACTTTACCAGCTGGATTAACTGCCTTCTTGAATACAAATGCAGCAGGATTTACTGTAGATTATGCCGTTGCGATCAAGAAGGATTCAGTTATCGTTGAATACCATATTGGAGTAACCGTTGGAACGACAAAAAAAGAATTCCATTTAGATGCTAACTTCCAATTATTAGCGAATCACCCAGCAAAAGGAGGTCATACACCTCCAAATGTGACCATTACCAATTTAACGGCATCTACTTTACCTACTGCCATCAAAACCTACCTAGACACGAATTATGCCGGATGGGCCTTGGTTAAAGCAGCAAGTGCAGCGGTTGATTCAGTAGTAAAAGATTACCATGTTGTAATTGAAGTGGCTACAAAAAAATATTTACTAGAATTCGATGGTACAGGAAAATTTGAAAAGGCAGTTGCCTTGTAAATTTTACCAATCTACTTGATTAAAAAGGCTTGCGATTGCAAGCCTTTTTTGTGTAATTAGGGTATGCAAAACATTGAACCCTCGTTTCAGTGGGAATCCATTTATGTCGCGGCACGCGATAAAAAGTCCCCCTTTTTTGGTAGACATTATTCAGAAACCACGTACGAAAATGATATTTACGGCTATTATATCCATCCCTTATGGGACGATATAGGCTCTGAAACACTCTTTTGTAAGATTCTTTACACAGATTATACGGCGAAATACACGATTATCGAATTATTTGGGGAGTGGAATGATACGCTGCATAACGACATTATGCATTTAAAGAGAACAGTAGTGGACCATTTAGTCGATGAGGGGATTAAACATTTTATTCTGATTGGAGAAAATGTACTTAATTTTCACGGGGCCTGGGAGGATGACTATTATGCAGAATGGTTTGAGGATGTGGAAGATGGGTGGATTGCTGCGATGCATTTTGCGCCTTTTGTGGAGCAGGAGTGGACAAAATACAAGGTGGATTACTACCTGAATTTTGGTGGGAATCTACAAATTCCAAACTGGAGAACGTTGAAACCTGAAATGCTCTTTTTTATGCTGGACAAATTGATGAAAAGAAGATTAAATCCGTAAATTCGTACAAACCTATTTAAAACCATGAAAAAAGTATTCCTATTGACCTTGTTTTGTGCAGGTCTATTTTCTTTTGCTGTACAAGCAAAAAAAACAGATAATCGCTACTTCGAAATGCGCATCTATTATTGCCATCCAGGCAGATTAGACGCCTTAATCCAACGATTTACAAATCACACCACGAAGATTTTCGAGAAACACGGAATGACGAATGTGGGGTATTGGATTCCAACAAACAATACCGAGAATGCCCTCTACTATATTTTAGCCTACCCTTCTAAAGCAGAACGTGATTCTTCGTGGAAACACTTCAGCAGTGATCCAGAATGGAAAACAGTTTCTAAGAAATCGGAGGAAACAGGAAAAATCGTTGCTAGAGTGACGAGTATTTTCATGAATGCAACTGATTTCAGCCCTAAAATTAAACCTTCGGGAGGTGCAGTAGATCAGGTTTTCGAATTACGTACCTATACCCAACTGCCGGGAAGAAATCCAGCGATTTTGTCTCGATTCAGAGATCATACCATGAAGATCTTTAAGTCGCATGATATCAAAAATATCGCCTATTTCACTACCATCGAAAAGGATCCTGCGGTTCAAAGTAAATTGGTTTATCTAGTAGCACATCCATCGGAGGAAGCTGCCAAGACCAATTGGGCGGCTTTTGTGAATGATCCAAAATGGAAACAAGTTTCGTCTGATTCCGAAAAAGATGGCAAGATTATCGAAAAAATCGAGTCCATTTTCATGACTCCTACTAGCTTCTCTACTATTCGTTAAGACTATGAAATTCGCTAAAAATACACCGCTCCTATTCCTAGGTGGGATGATTAGCCTTGTTAGCTTAGGCATCCCCACTGTGATTCAGCCGAAAAAAATAACGTCTGATTCCGTTCAAGTGAAAGTTTCCGAACTTCAGGTACCTGAAGGCTTAGAGGTCAAACCCTTCGCTTCGGAGCCTATGCTGATCAATCCTACGAACATCGATGTCGATTCGAAAGGGCGGGTTTGGGTTTTGGAAGCCTATAATTACCGTCCAGGCATCAATGGAAATCCAACCAATCCTCAGGGGGATCGAATTGTGATCTTAGAGGATACAGATGGAGATGGTCAAGCGGATTCGAGAAAGGTGTTCTACCAGTCCCCAGAGCTCAATTCTCCCTTAGGCATCGCGGTGTTAGATTCGATGGTCATTGTTTCCCAAAGTCCGTATATCTGGCGCATGTTTGATGATAACCGAGATGGGAAAGCGGATCGCAAGGAAGTGATGTTTTCCGGTATTGGAGGCGATCAACATGATCATGGGGCACATGCCTTTACTTTTGGGCCAGACGGCAAATTATATTTCAACATTGGAAATGAAGGGAAGCAGTTGTTAGATGCCAAAGGCAATCCCGTATTAGACCAAGATGGAGACCCAATTGGACCTAAAAAATACCGCCAAGGGATGGTATTTCGCTGTAATCTAGATGGAAGTCAGGTGGAAGTTTTAGGTCACAACTTTAGAAATAATTATGAAGTGGCGGTGGATTCGTATGGGGGACTTTGGCAATCAGACAATGATGACGATGGTAACAAAGGAGTTCGAATTAACGCCGTTTTCGAGCATGGAAACTACGGATATGTGGATGAAATGACTGGAGAAGGATGGTCGGTGAACCGTACGAATATTGAAAAAGAGATTCCATTGCGCCACTGGCACTTAAATGACCCAGGCGTTGTACCTAATTTATTGCAAACAGGCGCAGGATCACCTACCGGAATGATTATCTATGAGGGGAATTTATTGCCTACTAAGTTCCAAAATCAAATGATTCATACCGATGCGGGTCCTAATGTGGTACGTTCTTATGCGACTACGCCTTGGGGAGCTGGATATGAAGCTCGCATCAATAACTTGATTACTTCCCGTGATCAATGGTTTAGACCTGCCGATGTCGCGGCAGCTCCGGATGGGTCGTTATTTGTGGCAGATTGGTATGATCCAGGCGTAGGAGGACACCAAGCAGGTGATCAGG
>JBMSJH010000050.1:0-11409 GCA_049418705.1 Aquirufa sp. | reverse complement strand
ATTACTAGCTGTAGCTGCTGCGATGGTAGTGGGATGTGGCAAAGACAAAGTAGAAGTTATTGAGGGAGTGAAGATTCAAATTCACGAACACGATGACAAGGCACAAAAATTGAAGGATGGTGATATCATTACGTTTGATTTAGTGATCAAAAACGACGCGGATTCTACGATCAAGGATTCTCGTAAAGAAGGTAAGCCATTACAAGATTTAGTGCCTCCAGCTGCACCTGCAGGCTCATTTAAAGGTTCTTTTGAGAACGGTTTACGTTTATTATCTGTAGGGGATAGTGCAACGATCTTCGTTCCAGTTGACAGCTTATTTAAAGATGCGAACCAAGCAATCCCTCCATTCTTGAAGCGTGGTACAGATGTTCGTTTCATCGTAAAAATCAAGAAATCTCAATCTCGTGCTGAATTCGAAAAAGAGATGACGAAATTATCTGCAGAACAAACAGGTAAAGACGCAAAATTAATCGAAGCTTACGTGGCGAACTCAGGTAAGAAGTTTACAAAAACTTCAACGGGTCTTTATGCCTCTATTTCGAACCCAGGTGCTGGCGAAGGTCCACAAATGGGCGAGTCATGGGAAGTAAACTACATCGGAACTTTCCTAGATGGAAAAGAATTCGATAAAGGTGCTGGTGTTGCTTTGCCTCCAGTAGGTCAATTAGTTCCAGGCTTCAACGAAGCATTAATGTTATTGAAAAAAGGAGGTAAAGGTACTTTTGTGATCCCATCAGCGTTAGGTTATGGTGCACAAGGAGCTGCTCCTCGTATCCCTGCAAATGCTATTTTAGTATTTGAATTAGAAGTATTGTCTAAGAAATAATTGAATGAAAGTTTTCGGATTCCTATTTATTGCCTTTTTTACGTTTTCTTGTCTGTCTGATATCGCTTTAGAGGACGATGTGAAAGCGAAAGAAAATCAAACACAGATTTTAGCCTACTTTGCTAGTCAAAATCAAAGTCCATCTGCTTTAACAGATGGGAGCTATTATTTCGTGACTAAATCGAATCCATCGGGAGAATTAGCGACGAAAGGCGATTCGCTGTATGTACACTATGAGTTTTCTAATCTGGCAACAGGTAAAGTGCTTGATAGTACAAACCGAGCGACTAATTCTCCTTATTTTTTACGTTATGGTTTTGGAAACCCGGTGTTTGTTACCTTGATGACCGCCTTGCGGGAAGGGGAGCAGGCTACGATGGTTATCCCAGGTACCGCTCAAGCGTTCCCAGATTTGCCAGCCTATACGCCTATGAAAGTGAAGATTAAGTCTTATGTGGTACGCACACAAGATGATATGATTCGCGAATACATCACGCGTAATGGATACACGATAACAGAAACGCAAACTGACGGGCTTCGTTATATTCGTTTAAAAGCGGGTACAGGCGATATTCCAGCTCAGGGTAAAGTTGTTAAAATCAAATACACAGGCCGTTTTTTAAGTTCCAAAGCCTTTGATGGCAACATGGCTCGCACGGACAGTTTAAGTGTGACCATTGGTGGAACGCAGACTGTTCCTGGTTTCCAAATGGGTATTGAAAAAATGCGTCTAGGCGAGAAAGCAGTCATTGTATTCCCATCAGCCCTAGGCTATGGTGCTAATGGTAATTCTAGTATTCCTGGATACAGCCCTTTAAGTTTCGAGATTTACGTTGCAAAAATTGAATAGTATGTTGAAGTATGTAGTTTTATTCTTCGCTTTGGCGATCGGTATGACAAGTTGTTCTGTAGATAATCCTGTGGAGCAGGAGGTAGCCAAGAATGATACAGATATTCAGAATTACCTAAAGCAACGGAACTTATCTTACACAAAAACAGCCGATGGAATGTATTATTCCATCACCCCCTCTGGTTCGACGACTGCTCCTGCAGCCACCGATTTAGTGACTTTACACTATAAATTAAGTTTATTAGATGGAACCTTCGTGGACTCTACTTCTAAAGTGGCAAGTCAATCGAAATCCATTATTTTCGGGGTATCTCAAAGCATGTTTACTTTGCCTGTTTCGTTGATGAAAGCAGGGGACAAGGGCACCTTTTTATTACCCTCTTCTTTAGCATTTGGTGGAAATACGTTCGGTAATGTTCCGGCTTACTCAGTGATCAAAGCGGAGGTAGAAGTGATTTCGATTAAAAACCAAGCGGATCAAATTACGGCCATGCAAAGTACGTATGGATTTACGGCTCCCGAGAAAACGACCTCTGGTTTAGTATTCCAAAAAACACTCGAGAATCCAGCAGGTGCGGCGGTTGTGAATGGACAATTGGTTAAAGTCAACTATTTGGGTCGTTTAGGCTATGGTTACATCCAAACAGACGCATCGAATAAGGTGATTTATGATTCTAAATTCGGTTCTGGTACCTTGACCTTCACGGCTGGGGCTGGTCAATTAATCTCTGGTTTCGAGGAGACCGTGCTAAAAATGAAAGTGGGTGAAAAAGCGAAAGCAATTTTACCATATACCATTGCTTATGGCACTGCAGGTAATTCATCTATTCCAGGTTATTCGCCATTGTACTTCGAAATCGAGGTTGTGTCTGCTCAATAATGCTTCCAGTTCTTTATTTAGCGACCCAAAACAAGCACAAAGTGGAGGAGCTAAGCTCTTTACTTCAAGATCACTTTACGGTTCGCGATTTAAGCACACTTAACCTGAAAGAGGAGATTCCAGAAACTGGATCCACCTTAGCAGAGAATTCCCTTCAAAAGGCTCAATATATTGCGGAAAAATTTCAGGTGACTTGCTTAGCAGATGACTCTGGATTAGAGGTGGAAATCTTAGGAGGTGCACCTGGTGTATATTCAGCCCGCTATGCAGGAGATCCTAAAAACGATCAAGCCAACCTAGAATTGCTGTTGCAAAATCTACAGGGAGTGGATACTCGAAATGCGCGTTTTGTGACTGTTTTAACCTACCATCATCAGGGAACCTACCATCAATTTGAGGGTGAAATTAAAGGAGAAATAGTGGAGGCCCCGAGAGGTAATCAAGGTTTTGGATATGATCCTGTTTTTCAACCTGAAAACGAGACGCGAACCTTTGCGGAAATGTCTTTAACAGAAAAGAATCAAATCGCCCACCGGGCGCGTGCGTTGGAGAAATTCAAAATCTTCTTAGACGAAATACAGAAATGTGCCGACGAATAGTATAAAATTCGTTTAGCTTGCTATTTTTGTAACCATTGCTCAATAAAAAACCCTACATGAAACTCAAATTCAGCATTTTGCTGGCTTTTTTCTTGTCGTTCGCTGTATTACCGGTTTTTGGTCAATATGTGATCAAAGGGCGTATAACCGATGCGAAAAACGGGGATCCTATTCCATTTGCCTCCGTGGGATTAGTTGGGGTGAGTCAAGGTACAACGACAAATTTTCAAGGGGAATTTACCTTAAACTCGAAGTATACAGCTGATAGCCTTTTCGCTTCTTTTGTTGGTTATAAGAAACGCGTGAAGAAAATTACCAGAGCCGCTAAGTTGCAGGAGGTTGATTTTCAATTAGAGCCTACCGGTCGCGAGATGGCCGAAGTAATCGTTTATTCAGGCGAAAATCCAGCTTTCAAAATCCTACGCGGTGTCATTAAAAATAGAGAAAAGAACGATCGCTCGAAATTAACCGCCTACGAATATGATTCCTATGCGAAGATGGAATTAGATGTGGATAATATCTCGGAGAAATTCAAGGAGAAAAAGGTAATGAAGGATATCGCTCAGGCGATTAAAAAGTTTGAGAAAATAGCAGGGGAGGATGGCAAATTGATCATTCCCACCTATATATCTGAATCAGTTGGGAGATTCTATTATTTAGAAAGCCCGCAGCGGAAGAAGGAAACGATTTTAAAGACGAATATCAAAGGTGTTGGGGTTAAAGATGGCTCCTTGATCTCCCAGTTAGTAGGTGGGAATTTAGTGGCTAACTATAATTTTTACCAAAACTTCGTCGGTTTCTTTGGTAAAGATTTTGTGAGTCCAATTGGTGAAAATTGGAAGGGAAATTACAGCTACTTTCTAGGGGATACTGTGAATGTGGATGGCCACGTGTGCTACCAGCTGGATTTTGACCCTAAAAATCCGATGGATTTAGTCTTCAAAGGTCAAATGTGGATTGACACTACTTCATTTGCTCTTGTGCAAATTGATGCCGCGGTAGACAAAGGAGCAAATTTGAATTTTATCGATAAGATTAAGATTTCACAGGAATTAGAACAAACGAGTTCTGGGGCTTGGTTGCCAGCACGTACCCGATTCCTGATCGATTTGGAAGAAATTACGAAAGGTAGCGCCGGGATGTTGTTAAAGATGTACATCTCTAACAAGGATTTTGTAGTGAATAAACCTCATGAGCTGGGATTCTATGATTTAATGTCAGAAGTAGCTGAGGAAGCGATGCAGCCTAATCCGGAGTTTTGGAAAAATGCGCGACACGAGCCACTCAGTACACAAGATCTAATGGCTTCTGCGCTGATCGATTCCGTCCAAAACCTTCCCGTAGTTCGCACCTACGTAGAGATTGCGGAGATTATTTTAAGTGGTTACAAGAAGTTTAATGACATTGAAGTCGGTCCTTATGTTTCTAGTTTTGCCGTCAATAAAATTGAAGGAGCCCGCTTTAGACTGGGCTTTAGAACCAATGCGAATTTCGATAAGCACTGGATTTTACGTGGAAATGTAGGATTTGGGACGAAAGATTTAATTCCTAAATATGCCGTCGAGGTTAATTACCTCTTCTCTAAAAAGAAGTGGACCATCGCTGGGTTAAAACATTCCTATGATATCGAGCGGGTAGGTTTAACGCCTGAGCTCATCGGTGATAATAAATTATTTTATTCTTTCACCCGTTGGGGAGCGTTTTCTGGTGCATTTTTCAGACGAGAATCAGAAGCCTTTTTCTCTTCAGAAATCACGAAAGGCCTTACTGTAACGACCTCCCTGAATACGCGTTCCTTTGATCCATTATTCCGCTTTCAATTTCGTTTGAATCCAGAATTAGGCCGTGCATCAGCCGTACAAGACTATTACCAAGAAACATTTGCGACGATTGAGTTGCGTTTTGCGAAAAACGAGACGTTCATCATGAATGGAAATGAGCGGATAACTTTAGCCACAAAACGTATCCCTGTAGTCACCTTTAAATACCAGCATGGCTACAAAGGATTTTTAGGGGGTGATTTCAATTACGATCGATTTACGTTAAAAGCCTATCAAACCTTCCGTTTAGGGTCCTTAGGTCGCTCGGATTATACGTTTACTGCGGGTTATACTCCCTCGGATCTACCAGCTCCTTTATTGTTCCCTCATTTAGGAAATGAAACCTTCTTTTTCGTTCGTTCGGCGTATTCCACGATGAGCTATTTTGAATTTGTAAGTGATCGCTACGCCTCTATTCAATACAATCATAATTTCGATGGCTTACTATTTAATCGTATCCCACTCATCAAGAAATTGAAGTGGAGATTGATCGGTTCAGGTAATATTTTGATGGGAAGTCAACGCGCTTCTAATCATGAGATTATGCGCGATGTGAACAGCCCACTGCGCTCTAAATTCTTAGATCAGTATGCCTTTGATTCCTTAGATCCGAATAAGCCTTTTGCAGAGGTAGGCTATGGTATTGATAACATTTTCAAGATTTTACGGGTTCAGGCCTTTCATCGTTTGACCTATTTAGATCACGGTAATCCCCAAAAATTCAGGCTAATGGCCTCTGTTAATTTCTCTTTTTAGAACATTATAAAGACGAAAATTTAAACATTTCAAGAATATTTTTATTGTGTTTGATTTCGTAAGCTAGGCAACCTATATTTACAAGGTTACAATCCAAAATATATGCTTTTAGTACTTGTAGGGCTCAGTTTATTAAGTTATCTGTTAGGATCAATTCCGACGGCAATTTGGTATGGAGACCGGTACCATGGTATTGATATTCGTCAGCATGGTAGTGGAAATGCAGGTGCAACGAACACTTTCCGAGTGCTAGGTAAAAAAGCAGGTTCTATCGTTTTATTTGTGGATGCCTTGAAAGGATTTGCAGCGGCAAGCATAGCTACTGTTTTATATACCTTCGGTTTAGTGGATTGGCAAACTTGCGTAACTCTCAAGATCTTATTTGGCTTTTTAGCTATTATAGGTCACTTACTTCCCATCTTTTGTGATTTTAAAGGCGGAAAAGGCGTCGCTACTACGCTAGGGATGGTCATTGCGCTTCATCCCCAGGCCGCTTTAGTGAGTAGCTTGGTCTTCATACTTGTATTTGCCATTTCACATTATGTATCACTAGGTTCGATGGTAACCTCGTTGGTATTTCCACTCTTACTTCAGTTTGGGGTTTTTGGGAAGGAATTACCTATTTTGATTTATTTCGGATTCATTATTTCCTTTTTGGTCATCTTTACGCACCGTAAAAATATCGGTCGAATCATTTCAGGAACGGAAAATCGGATGTATCTTATTCCTCGAAAAGGCCGCTTATAGTCTTTTAATTTTCAACAATTATGCAATCAACACACGAATTTATTGCCGCTCACAAGGATCGGTTTCTAGCGGAGCTATTAGACTTATTACGTATTCCTTCGATTTCTGCAGATCCTGCCTATGCGGGAGATGTGCGTAAAGCGGCGGAATGGGTAGCTGAGAACTTACGTCAAGCAGGCGCCGATCAGGTGAGATTAGAGGAAACACCCGGTCATCCGATCGTTTATGGGGAAAAAATGGTGAACCCATCTGCTCCAACGGTTTTAGTATATGGGCACTATGATGTCCAGCCGGCAGATCCATTGGAGTTATGGGATAACCCTCCATTTGAACCTGTGATTAAGGACGGAGTGATTTATGCCCGTGGTGCTTGTGACGATAAAGGTCAGGTATTTATGCACGTGAAGGCTTTTGAATCGATGCTCGCTTCAGGAAACTTAGTGTGCAATGTAAAGTTCATGATTGAGGGAGAAGAGGAGATAGGTTCGGATAATTTGGGAAATTTCGTAGCGGCTAATAAAGACTTATTAAAGGCAGATGTGATTTTGATTTCCGATACATCCATTATTGCGAACGACATTCCGTCTATCGATGTGGGTTTACGCGGATTGAGTTATATGGAAGTGGAAGTGCAGGGACCTAACCGCGATTTACACTCTGGTGTCTATGGTGGTGCGGTAGCGAATCCGATTAATATTTTATGCCAAATGATTGCCTCCATGCATGATGAGTTCAATCACATCACGATCCCAGGTTTTTATGATGGTGTATTGGAAGTAAGTGCGGCGGATCGAGCAGCAATGGCTCAGACGCCTTTTGATTTAGAAGCCTACCAAAAAGATTTAGGCATCGACACCGTTTACGGGGAGAAAGGCTTCACTACATTAGAACGCGCCTCTATTCGACCAACTTTAGATGTGAATGGGATTTGGGGAGGTTATACGGGTGAAGGTGCGAAGACGGTTTTACCTTCCAAGGCCTATGCTAAAATCTCGATGCGCCTGGTGCCTAACCAGTCATCTGCAGAGATTACCCAGTTGTTTACGGACCATTTTAAATCCATTGCGCCTAAGGGGGTGAAGGTTAAAGTGACTGCACATCACGGTGGGGAAGGTTATTTAATGCCTACAGATAGTATTGCTTATCAGGCAGCATCTGAGGCGATGACTACGACTTTTGGGAAGGAACCAGTTCCTACTAGAGGTGGAGGTAGTATTCCGATTGTGGCCTTATTCGAAAAAGAGTTAGGGATTAAATCGATCTTGATGGGTTTTGGTCTAGATTCAGATGATATTCACTCGCCTAATGAACATTATGGCTTATTTAATTTTTACAAAGGGATAGAAACGATTCCTCATTTCTTCCAAAACTTCGCAGATTTATCGAAATAAGATGGCAGAAAATTTAAGTGCTTTAGCGACGGAATCGTCTTCGACCTACCAAGATTTAGAAAAACAGACGGTCGACACCATCTTGCGTCAAATAAACGCGGAAGACAAAACTGTACCTTTAGCGGTGGAAAAAGTCATTCCCGCCATTGAGCCACTTGTGCATGAAATCGTGAAGCGCATGAAGCAAGGTGGTCGTTTATTCTACATCGGTGCCGGAACTTCTGGCCGTTTAGGTGTAGTCGATGCCTCCGAATGTCCACCTACTTACGGTGTACCCCATGATTGGGTAATCGGTTTAATTGCGGGAGGAGATTCTGCGATTCGCAAAGCTGTGGAGAATGCGGAGGACGATGAAAAGCAAGCTTGGATAGACATGGAGGCCTATGGTATTGATACCTTAGACACCGTAATTGGAATTGCGGCTTCAGGTCGTACGCCCTATGTAGTAGGCGGATTGCGTGATGCAAATGCACGTGGAATTCTAACAGGTTGTATTGTTTGCAACGGAGGAAGTGTGGTGGCTACGGAGGCAAAATACCCGATTGAAGTGATTGTAGGTCCAGAATATGTGACAGGGAGTACAAGAATGAAGTCAGGTACAGCCCAAAAACTAGTTTTGAATATGTTATCTACCGCGGTTATGATCCAATTAGGTCGTGTTCGGGGGAACAAAATGGTGGACATGCAGCTAAGCAATCACAAGTTAGTGTTGCGTGCCATTCGCATGGTGCGTGAGGCGACTGGGGTGAGTGATGAGGTGGCTGCGGAACTTTTGGAAAAACACGGCAGCGTGCGAAACGCAGTCGATGCAATTCAAGCAAAATAAATTCGGATAATAGCGCTTTAATCCCTTAATTTGTAACGTAATTAATCAAATACCTCGTATGAAAAACATATCTAAACTAATTTTAACGTTTGTGTTCGGAACAGTGGCTTTCGGTTTTCAAGCAAAAGCGGAAGATTTTCCAGCTGACATCAAACCATTAATGACAAAATATACTTGCTTCGCTTGCCACAAAGTGGACGCTCGTTTAGTAGGCCCAGCTTACAAAGATGTAGCTAAGAAGAAGTATTCAGTTGATAAAATTGTTGCTTTAATCGCGAAGCCACAGCCATCTAACTGGCCTGGTTATCCTCCAATGGCTCCAATGACAAATGTACCTAAAGAGGATGCTGTTAAATTAGCGAAGTATATCAACTCGTTGAAATAATTCATCTGATTGCATCAAAAAGCCTTCGAATTTCTTCGAAGGCTTTTTTGTTTTATAGCTCTTTTAACATCCAAATATCGCAGCCACAATGCCCGCTATTCCCCAAAGGTCCATCGAGCGATTTGAATCCGACTTTCTCGTAAATCGAAACGGCTTTAGTCAGTTCCGGCATCGATTCTAAATACACCTGGGTATACCCAAGTGACTTTGCCCAGCTCATCGACTTTTCCATCAATTGCTTGCCAAGTCCTGTGCCTCTAGCTTCTTTGGCCACATACAATTTCACAAGCTCACAAGTTCCTTCCGGTAAATTATCGGTCGGGAATATGCCACAACCACCTACCACTTTTTGGCCAATGGTGGCTATAAAATAATAGGAGCCAGGAGTTCTGAAAAGCTCATACAAAGCATCCGTCGTCGGATCAAAATAGACCGTACCCGGTTTGTTCGCCCCAAATTCCGTCAGTGCCGCCCGAATGACCTTTGCCAATTCTACGTTATCACCTGGTTCAATGGGCCGAATCTGCATGTGCTTATTTTGCTGCTTTTTTCGCGGCAGGCTTTTTTTCTGCTTTTTCAGCTGAAGCTTTCTCCGCCTTAGGAGCTTTTTCGGCTTTCTCTGCTTTCGCTGCTGCTGGGAATAATTCTGGCGTATTTGCCACTAAGATTAAATACCAGCTTAAGATTTTTTTGATATCTGATGCAAAAACGCGATCCGTATCGTAGTTAGGAACAACAGTTGCTAGGGTGCTAAATAACTCCTCATCACTTGCTTTTTTTGCCTCAATAGGTAAAACGCCATTGAATTTAGCGTGGATTTGTAAGAATAAGTCTGCTAACGGCAAAGTGCTATCTTGGTGATCGTCTAAGTACAACGAGATGTCTTTTAGTACTGAAATACGTGTTTGACCACCTACTACTGATTTTTGTTTCGCTGCGTCCAAAGTCTCCACAATCACTCCCGTGCGTGTAGGCTTTAACACTTTGTACAATCCACTTTTTCCCGAGATATGGGCAACTTCATTCAATAAATCCATGTTTTTTCGCTTGTTATGGGGGCAAAATTAGTATTATTTCCCTATTCTGTAAGGGGATGTCTGAATTAATTCATCGATGGACTTTAAAATGTCCTCGCGTCCCACGTGCTTCTCCGCAGACGTAATAAACAACGGAGGCAACTCATCCCACATTTCTAACAAGAAATTCTTGTAAAGCTCGACACTCTCGTTCACCTGCTTTTGGGATAATTTATCCGACTTCGTAAAGACGATATAGAATGGAATTTCATCCTCTACCATCCGGCTCATAAACTCGATATCCACCGCCTGCGGCTTCAAACGAATATCCACCAACACGAACAAACACGTCAAATTCTCCCGATGAATCAAATAATCAAAGATCATCTTCTCAAATTCCTTACGCTTCTCCTTACTGACTTTGGCAAAACCATAGCCCGGTAAATCCACTAAATACCACTTCTCATCAATAATAAAATGGTTAATCAATTGCGTCTTCCCCGGAGTCTGCGACGTTTTCGCCAAACCCTTGTGAAAGGTCAACGAATTTATCAGCGACGATTTCCCCACATTCGATCGGCCAATAAAGGCAAATTCAGGGTACTTCGCCGGCGGGCAATTCTTAAAATCGGTGTTACTGGTAACAAATTTAGCGTTAATCTGAGCCATAGGGCGGGTGATGATGAGGGACAAAGGTAAGGAAAATAGTCGACAGTCGTCAGTAGGCAGTCGACAGTGGACAGTCGTCAGTGAACAGTCTTTAGGCGTCAGTGTTTAGGGAATTTGATAGTCCGTACAGCATTCTGCCAATTTCATCAATACATTCATAAAAGTGATTAATCTCTTTGTTTGTGAAGTAGCCTAATCGATTTCCCAGAAATAACATTGATTTCACTTCACTACAAGAACCTTTTGCTATGTATAAAAATCGATTGAAATCCTTTTTTGAGTTACGTTCGAATCCTTCAGCTATATTATTGGAGATGGAGATAGATGCGCGTCGAATTTGATTGGAATATCCAAAATCATAGTGTTTTTCAAAGTGTCTGTAAATTGCAACAGTTATTTCAATTGATTTTTGCCAAACAATCAAATCTTCAAATTTTTGAATTTTCATGTGTTTTAGTGGATAAGTAGAATCAAATAAACTAGATCGAACATGCGATACAAAATTTTAGGCTTATTTGTCCCCTAAATTATCAATATACTGCCTACTGTACACAACTGCCCAATGTCCACTGCCCACTGTCCACTGCCCCCTGACAACTATCGACTGTCCACTGACGACTGACTACCCTTGCCTTACCCCT
>JBMSJH010000049.1:0-11457 GCA_049418705.1 Aquirufa sp. | reverse complement strand
TGGTTTGAAGACTTTTGAAGACGAAATGATTTATTTCGGACAAGGAGACGGAACACCGAAAATCAATCCTTTCTTTATCCCTAAGATGATCGCAGATTCATCATCAGGCCAAATCTCCATCAGTAATGGCTTCCGTGGCCCCAATTACGTAACGGTTTCGGCTTGTTCATCCGCAAACAACGCGATCATTGATGCCTTCAACTACATTCGTACCGGACGTATTAACGTGTGTGTAACGGGTGGATCTGAAGCACCAGTGACGATCGCCTCTGTAGGTGGTTTTACGGCGATGCATGCGATGTCTACTAGAAACGATGATCCAGCTACGGCTTCACGTCCATACGATGTGGATCGCGATGGTTTCGTGGTAGGTGAAGGTGCAGGTGCCTTGATTTTAGAAGAATACGAGCACGCAAAAGCACGCGGCGCGAAAATATATGCGGAATTAATCGGTGGAGGTTTCTCTTCTGATGCCCACCACATTACAGCTCCACACCCAGAGGGTTATGGTGCTTTATTATCGATGATAGATGCATTAGAAGATGCAAATATCAAGCCAGAAGAAGTAGATTACGTGAATACACACGGTACTTCGACTCCAATCGGTGATCCACAAGAGATTAAAGCGATTGTGGATTGTTTTGGTGAGCACGCCTATAAATTAGCGATCTCTTCGACGAAGTCGATGACAGGTCACTTATTGGGCGGTGCAGGTGCGGTAGAGGCGGTAGCGTCTGTATTAGCGATTCAACACCAATTCGTACCTCCTACGATTAACGTATTTAACCGCGATCCAGAAATCGATCAACGCATCGACTTAACAGAGAATGTGGGTAAGGCACGTAAAATTGACGTCGCATTGAGCAACGGATTTGGTTTCGGTGGTCACAATGCAACCGTTATTTTCAGAAAAATCTAAGAAAAATATGGCCGTAAAATCTCTCCTAAACTGGTTAGATCCGATTCGACTAGACGAGCGAGAGAAATTCTTAAAGAAATCGGTCACACATCTTATTGGGGCTAGTCCGAGTAATTTAACCTTATATCGACTAGCCTTTTTACACGCTTCAGCCTCGAAGGAGAGTATTTCTCAAAATTATAAGGAGTCAAATGAGCGCCTGGAATTCTTAGGCGATTCCGTTTTAGGTATGATAACGGCGACGTATTTGTTCCAAAAATTCCCCTTCAAAGACGAAGGTTTCTTAACAGAAATCCGCTCTAGAATGGTCAGCCGCGAATCTCTAAACGTTATTGGCCGCAAATTAGGTCTAGAAGAGGTCATCGAATTCGAAGTCCAACGCAAAACATCCATGTCACGTACTTCCATGTATGGAGACGCGCTGGAGGCCTTCATTGGGGCCGTGTATTTAGATAAAGGTTTTGCCTTTACCCAAAACTTCATCATTAAAAAGATCCTAACACAATACTTTGACTTAGAAGCCGTTGTACAAAACAACCCGAACTTCAAATCAATGCTCATTGAATGGGCACAGAAAGAAGGCAAAAAAGTGGCTTTCGAACTGGACCAAGAAGGAGAGCACCATAACCGTGAATTTACCGCTTTGGTGATGCTAGACGGCGAAAAAGTCTCGGAAGGAAAAGGCTACTCTAAGAAAAAAGCGGAACAAACCGCCGCTCGAATGGCTTGTGAAATACTAGAAATTAAATCATAACATGGCAACACCGAATATCTTCTTGCACTACTGGAATGATTCAGCAGAATCGATCACATTTCAAGAGGTATTAGCTTGGGAAGTTCCCACTCCCATCGTTGAAGCTATTCAAATTGAACTATTAGCACAGCTAAACTCCGCTCAAGCAGCTCAAGCTTTCCCTAATTTCCCTTGGGAAAGCCCGCGTTTTGAAGAAAAGTGGGCGGGCATTGCACAAACCTTATTATACCAGGTAGCTCTTCCGGAGTTTATTTGGGTATCCTGGATTGAAAGTCATTCGGTACCTACAGAAGAGATTGCACAGCCTAGTTTTGCAGATCTATTGAATTCGTATGAGGCAGCGGATGCCCCTGTGTTAGAGGAGCCTGTGGATTACCCTGCCGCTGAAACACCAGCGGAGCCTTTCGATTTATTAAACACTGAAGTATATTTCGAGGCTCCTGAAAGCCTAGAAGATTCTACAGAAGAGGAATTCACCCGACTGAAAGACCTATTAAGTGGATCATCTGATTCGTTGAAGGCCAAAGTAGAATCACAAATGACCCAGCGTATCGCCGATACCATCCCTTTGCACCAACGCATTAAATTCATTCAAGAATTATTCCAAGGTGATGTGGAACAATTGGAGTCCTTAATCCAATATATCGATAATGAGGCAGAGGCAACGACCTGGGCATCAGAGCTAATGAATCGCTACCAAGCTTACCGAGCGGCTGAAAACGAAGCCATTTGGGAGGAGCTTCATACCATCATCGAACGAAAGTTCAACTAAGTGATTTTCATTATCAGTTTTTAAAATCTGAATCCTAAAGCTCCGACGTAATTTCAAGAAAAAACACTTGAAAACGATCCTGCTTTTGCTCTGCTCCTTTGTTGCCATTTCCCAAATCCCCACCCAGGAGGAAGAAGAAAAGCAATCCAGTTTCGATTATTACCTGGCTAATCCGCTGAACATCAATTTAGTGAGTGAATTGGAAATGCAATCCTCCCTCCTTTTCACCTCCAAACAGATCGCCGAATTTATCGCCTTTCGAAAACAAATAGGCTCCTTCCAATCCATCTTAGAATTACAAACCATCCCCTCTTGGGACCTGGAGTTCCTACGCAGAACCCAAGACTATCTAATCTGTAGCCTGACGACCCCTCGCTGGTGGAAACCCAGTTCTTCAACGCACCAAATCTTGTTTAAAACAGATTGGACATCAGAAACCAAGAAAGGCTTCACAGATCCCGATTTAAAGAGTCGAGTTCGGTATGTAGGCGATCGGACAAACCAAACGCTCCGTTACCGCGGCCAACTCAATTCAAACCTACGCTTGGGCTTTCTACTTCAAAAAGATGCCGGAGAAAAGGATCTCAGCGACTTCAGTAGTGGCTTCATTGAATTTAAATCGAAAGGTAGAGTCGAAAAAATCATTGTGGGGGACTATGTGAATCAATGGGGACAGGGACTAGTCCAATCTGGTGGGTTTTCCTTAGGCAAGAGTTTTGAGAGCATTAAGGCAACCCAAAAATTCCATCTTGGCGGACTAGCCTACAGCTCAAGTACAGAATATGGCTTTTACCGAGGAATCAACACCACTTTTAAACTCAGCGAATATCTGCGCATACAAGCCTTCGCGTCCTTTAGAAACCTCGATGCAACTACTGGAACTGATTCACTCGGCCAGCCCTTCCTTCGAACTCGAGTAGAAGATGGATTTCACCGAACATCTTCCGAAATCGCCCACAAAAATGCGATGCAAGAAAGAACGCTTGGAGCGAATCTCGTCTATTCCGCTCTTACATTTCCCCTCCTACTTCAATTGAATTCCATATTTACGCATTGGTCATTGCCTAAACCGGAGGGATCAGGCTATAAAAAAGCGGAATGGTCTGGGCAAACATTGAGAAATTATTCCGTCAGTTTCCAATACCCTTTCAGAAACATTCGATTGGTGGGAGAATTCGCATATGCGGGTAAAAACCGTTATTCCATTTTACAATCTGGAGCCACCTCTGTCTCGAAAAAAACAGATCTCTCTTATCTATTTAGGCTCTATTCCTCCGGTTATTTTAGCCCAACTTCCAATGGCCTATCTGAAAACGCAGAGAACCTAAACGAAATAGGTCTATTCTTGGGCTATAGTTATCAAATAAATAGACAGTGGAGACTTAGTTCATTTGTAGATTATTTTCACTTTCCTGGGCCAAAATACCAGGTTTCTCAGCCTAATACCTCTGGCTGGGAGATCTTGTCCAGGCTAATTTGGGAAAAGCGACATAAAGCTAGAGGATTTATCCAGGGAAAATGGACCCGAAAGGAGGATAAAGATTTACTTCAGATCAGTTTGGATGGGCATTATGTGGCCATTAAATCCTGGGATTTCCATCTGAGACTTATGGCTACTCAGGCAGGAAGCGAAAAAGGCTATTTATTACTTCAGGATACGAAATGGGATCGAGGGAAATGGGGAATACAATACCGTTTGGTTTGGGTGAATTCTCCTTCCTATGACACGAGGCTTTATGCCTACGAGCCAGGTGTGCCCAGTTCGTTTCTGCTTCCTGCCTATTTCGGGAAGGCATGGAAAACAAGTCTTGTAGTTATTTACCAAGGGAACCGAGAAATACAACTTGCCCTGAAATGGGCAAGAATTAACTACACCGATCGAACGGAGATAGGCACCAGCCTTGACCTCATCGAAGGCGATCAAAAAACAGATATCACCTTACAAATGATCTACAAAATGCATTAAACAACCGCCTCTCTAACGCGCAATAATTTCTCTAATAGGCCTTCCAACTGATCCAAAGGCAACATATTAGCCCCATCAGATTTAGCTACAGACGGATTTGGATGAGTTTCGATGAATATACCATCTGCACCTACCGCGATAGCTGCTTTGGCAATTGTTTCGATCAATGCCGGTTGACCGCCGGTAACACCCGTTGTTTGATTTGGGCGTTGTAAAGAGTGTGTACAATCCATAATGACCGGGACATTCATCGCTGACATCTCCGGAAGATTACGGTAATCCACAACTAAGTCACCATAACCGAACGAATTACCTCGATCGGTTAAGTACACGACCGCTTCTGGATTTTCGTGCAATACCTTCTCCACTGCGAAACGCATAGATGCGCCAGACATGAATTGGCCTTTCTTGATATTGACAGCCTTTCCGGTTTGAGCAGCTGCGGCTAATAAATCTGTTTGACGGCAAAGGAAAGCGGGAATTTGCAAGACGTCCACATACGCCGCTGCCATAGCTGCTTCGGAGCTTTCGTGGATATCCGTAACCGTAGGCAAGGAATAGTGTTTTCCCACCGCTTGAAGAATTTCCAACGCTTTGATATCACCAATTCCAGTAAAGGAATCAATTTTTGTCCGGTTAGCTTTGCGATAGGAACCTTTGAAAATATAGGGGATTCCCATGGCCTTCGTCAGACCATCGATTTTCTCCGCTATCTCAAAAGCTAGGTCGTTGCTCTCAATCGCGCAAGATCCTGCCATCAAAAAGAAGGGGCCTTTTCCTAAATTTTCTAAAGTCGGTAATGTCATGTTATAAAATATTTACTTCGGTCTCTAAAACGACCCCGAAAGTGTCTAAAATCGATTTCTTTATTTCTTCCGATAAGGCCAAAATCTCCTCACCCTTTGCCTCCCCATAATTCACTAAAACAAGGGCTTGCTTTGCATGCACCCCTGCATCTCCTCTTCTAAATCCTTTCCAACCGGCCTTTTCGATAAACCACCCGGCTGGGAATTTTACATCAGTACTTCCTTCCACAGGATAATGTGGGATACCTGGATTTTCGGAAATAAGTCGAGCCGCCTCTGAAGCCGAAACGGTTGGATTCTTAAAGAAGCTACCCGAATTACCAATCTGCTTCGGATCAGGCAATTTACTTTGACGTATTTCAATAACGGCATCTGCCACTTCACGTATAGAAGGCTGGCTAATTCCTTTAGCAGCTAATACCTCCTGAATCGCACCATACGAAGTTTTCACAGAAGGTTTCTTCGCTAATTTAAATGTAACTGAGTTAATCAAGTATTGACCTTTTCCTGCGCGCTTAAAGAAACTTTCGCGGTAACCAAAAGCACAGGCTTTGGCATCAAAAACCTCGATCTCCAAGGTCTTTAAATTTAGCGCCTCTAATGACTCAAACGTATCCTTAATTTCCACACCATAAGCACCGATATTCTGCATTGGAGCAGCGCCCACAGTCCCTGGAATTAAAGAAAGATTCTCTAAACCTGACCAAGCTTTATCTACCGTATATTGCACAAATTCATCCCAAACAACCCCTGCACCTCCTTTTACCCACACAAAATCGGCATCCTCCTGCACGATTGAAATCCCTGGAATGGAAATTTTCACTACCAATGCGTCCTGGTTTTTGGTCAATAACACATTACTTCCTCCCCCTAAAAACAAGTGAGGCAGATTTGAATAATCCCCTTTCTGACGCAGTGAAATGTATTCTTCCACCGAACTAATCTCTACGAATTGAATAGCTGCCGCTTCAATCCCAAACGTATTATACTTACGTAGAGAAAACATATTAAAATAATTTAGTTGATAAAAACTCTTCTAAAGCGGGAACGCCCGACTGATGAAAGGAATCTGAATTTCCTTCCCAAATCTTCTTGCCTTCCTTCAAGAATATAATCGACTCGCCCATGCGCATCACCGAATTCATATCGTGTGAAATAACGACAGTCGTCATGTTGTATTCCTGCGTAATTTCTTGGATTAAATAATCGATTTTAACGGCTGTTAGGGGATCTAAACCGGAATTAGGTTCATCGCAAAACAAATATTTAGGATTCATTACAATGGCTCGAGCAATGCCTACCCGTTTCTTCATCCCGCCTGAAATCTCAGATGGCATGAGTAAAGCTGCATTTTCTAAACCCACTCGCTGCAAGCAAAGCATCGCTTGCTCATTCTTTTCATCTAAGGGCATCGAACTTAGGGTATCTAAGGGGAAACGCACATTTTCTAAAACCGATTTCGAGTCAAAAAGAGCGCCTCCTTGAAATAGAACGCCCATTTCACGGCGAATTTCTTTCACTACATCTGGATGAGCCGTCAAAAAATCACGTCCATCATAGAGCACTTTGCCCTGTTCTGGCACCAAAATCCCGATCATACATTTCAACAGAACAGACTTACCCGTTCCGCTACCACCGATGACCATATTCGTCTTTCCTTGTTGGAAATTCGCACTAATGTCATCGAGTACTACACGACCGCTAAAAGATTTTGATAAACCCTTGATTTCAATCATATTCAAAATTAGGGATTATTGAATACTTTATGATAAATTTGACCACATTTAAATCTAAAAAAATATGTTTTTCATCTTCTTAGGGATTCTCTTATTTGTCGCAGGAAATGCGATCTCAAATCCCAACCTGGTATTCTCGAAATACAGCAAAACATTAAAAGCGGTGGGTGGTGTTTTTGCCATTCTTGGCTTAACCAGTTCAGCCGTAAAACAAGTAGATGCGGGCGAAGTTGGGGTCCAAAGCGTCTTTGGTAAAGTTCAACCTACTACTTTAAACAGTGGTCTTAATTTTGTTAACCCATTAGCAAAGGTTGTAGTATTCGATGCAAAAACACAGAATTACACAATGTCTAGCGTTCACGATGAGGGAGACAAGCAAGGCGATGATGCCATTCGCGTTTTAACCGCGGATGGTCTTGAGGTAGTTGTTGATTTAACCGTATTATTCCGAATCATTCCATCGGAGGCACCTCGCGTTTTACGTGAAATAGGTGAAGATTATAAAGACAAGGTAGTTCGCCCTATCACACGTACCATGATTCGCGATAATGCCGTTTATTATGACGCGGTGGCCCTTTATTCTTTAAAACGCAACGAATTCCAACAACGTATCTACCAAGATATCGAAAAGAATTTTAAGAAAAGAGGCTTGGTTTTAGAGCAGTTATTGATTCGTAATATCAACCTACCTACTTCTGTGAAGACCACGATTGAGTCGAAAATCAATGCGGAGCAAGACGCTCAAAAGATGCAATTCGTCTTACAAAAGGAGAAGCAAGAAGCGGAGAGAAAGCGAGTAGAGGCACAAGGTATCGCCGATTACCAGAAAATTTTATCGACCGGCTTAAGCGATAAGCAATTGCAGTATGAGTCGATTATTGCCCAAAAAGAATTAGCCAAGTCCCCTAACGCGAAAGTGATTATTATGGGTGGCAAAAGCGCCCCGATCATTCTAGGAAATCAATAAAAAAAAGGCGCGCGGTTCTAGCGAATCGCGTGCCCCATTTTATCTCTTTTCGTTTCTAAGTATTTCTTATTGTGTGGATTTGCTGGAATTTCAATTCCAATCGAATCGACAATTTCTAATCCATAGCCCATTAGTCCGGCTCTTTTCTTTGGATTATTCGAAATCAATCTAATTTTATGTACGCCTAAATCGCGTAAGATTTGAGCCCCTACGCCATAATCGCGTTCATCCATGGCAAAGCCCAGTTCTAAATTCGCTTCCACCGTATCACGGCCTTGCTCTTGCAATTTATAGGCTTTTAATTTATTGATTAGACCGATGCCTCGGCCTTCTTGGAACATATACAAAATAACGCCCTTGCCTTCTTTCTCTACCATTTCCATCGCTGCGTGCAATTGCTCGCCGCAGTCACAACGACAAGAACCAAAAATATCCCCCGTCACACAAGAGCTATGAACACGCACCATCACCGGCTCGTCTTTCTCCCAGCTCCCTTTGATCAAAGCTAAATGCGTATCTCCCGTATTAATTTGCTTGAAAGCCACTAATTCAAAAGACCCCCATTCGGTAGGCATGTTCACACCGATCTCGCGCTTAATCAAGGATTCTTTCGCTAAACGGTATTCAATCAAGTCTTTAATCGTCACTAACTTTAAATCAAACTTGTCCGCAATGACGCGTAGATCTGGCAAACGAGCCATGCTTCCATCTTCGTTCAAGATTTCGATCAATACTCCAGAAGGTTTAAAGCCCGCTAGACGAGCGAAATCCATCGAAGCTTCCGTATGACCCGTGCGTCGCAAAACGCCTTCAGAACGCGATTTTAAGGGGAAAATATGGCCAGGTCGACCTAAATCTGCCGGCTGAGTTGCAGGATCCACTAGGGCTTGTATGGTTTTGGCCCGATCTTGAGCTGAAATACCCGTAGTGCAACCATTACCTAACAAGTCTACTGAAACGGTGAAAGGTGTTTCGTGCGAAGTGGTGTTTTGATTTACCATCATCTCAAGACCTAAAGCCTGACAACGTTCATCTGTTAATGAAACACACATTAAACCGCGCGCTTCCTTAATCATAAAGTTCACAATCTCAGGCGTAATTGCCTCTGAAGCACAAATCATGTCGCCCTCATTTTCTCGATCTTCATCGTCAGCGACAATAATAATTTTACCTTGGCGAATATCTTCCAAGGCATCTTCAATACGATCTAAGCGAATTTTATCTAGCATTTTTAGGCATTTGAATCAGAAACACAAAGTTACACGAAATAATTCCCTTTTTGACTACCTTTGTCAATATGTTCATCGAGGTAAAAAATCTAAGCAAAAACTACGGGAATCAAAGCGCTGTCGTTGATGTAAACTTTCGTTTAGCACCAGGTGAAATCGTTGGTTTTTTAGGGCCAAACGGTGCCGGAAAGTCGACTACCCTAAAAATGCTTTTAGGGCTTATTCAGCCTTCCGCAGGCAGCGTCCTAATCGACCATAAAGACCCACAAGAACATTCAATTGAGCTCAAAAAACAGATCGGCTATTTAGCTGAAAATAATCCCTTGTATGCTGAGATGTATGTTCGGGAGTTTTTGGCCTTCATCGGTAAAATTCATCAAATACCGCAACTGGAAGCTCGCATACAAGAGGTGATCGAATGGGTAGGTCTGAAGAAAGAGGCTCACAAAAAGATACAAGAACTTTCAAAAGGATATCAACAACGCGTTGGTATTGCCCTCGCGATCATTCACAATCCACGCATTTTGATTTTGGATGAGCCTACCAGTGGATTAGATCCGAATCAACGGGATGAAATCAGGGATTTAATTAAAAGCCTTCAAAAAGACCGCATCATACTTTTTTCTAGCCATATTTTATCCGAAGTCGAGGCCATTTGCGATCGCGTATTACTAATTCACCAAGGAAAGCTGGTGAGCGATAGTCCGATGAAGGAGATTAGCGATTTGGAGAAATTCTTTAAAGAGAAGACAAACTAAAGGAGTCTGCATCCAGGTGAGCTGGAAATTTCGCCCGAAAATCGGCTAATTCCGAGGCAGATAATTCCGCCGTCAAAATCTGATCTTCCGCTTTCAAATCAAGCGCTAAACCTCCCTTGAAATCAACAAGCAACGAATCACCCGCATACGCTAAGTCATTCGCATCTGTTCCTACCCGATTCACCCCAATAACATAGGCTAAATTTTCGATTGCTCTTGCCTGCAAAAGTGTTCTCCAGGCATTTGCCCGTGGCGCAGGCCAATTTGCTACATAAATAGCCGCATCGTAAGCCATATCTACGTTTCTAGACCACACGGGGAAACGTAAATCATAGCAAATAAAAAGGGCTAATTTCCAACCTTTGCATGATACGATAACCTGTTGGTCACCAGCTTGATAGAACTCGTGCTCCCCACCCATGCGAAATAGATGTCGCTTATCATAGGCTGTATAAGAACCCGAAGGTTCTACTGCGTAAAGTCGATTATAAAAAGAAGATCCGTGTTTGACTTTTAAGGAACCTACGACTAAGGCCCCCAGGCGATTTGCCTGCAATTGCATCCATTGAAGCGCCGGGCCTCTACCTATTTCAGCCCCCGATTCGGACATCGAAAAACCCGTAGCAAACATCTCAGGCAAAACAATTACGTCTGTTTGACCAGCTAGACTAGCTAGCTTCTCCTCCAATTGCGCACAATTAGCCGTTGGATTTTCCCAAACTAAATCGGTTTGTACTAAGCTTACCCGTAGATTCGCCATAATGCCGGTGTTTATTTGGCAATATATGAATAATAGATCTTTAAACGAGCCTTCATCGCTTGCAAAGGCACAAATCGTGCACTCTCATTGATGATTCTCGTATTACCCGCTGAATTAGATGTCAAGGCTGGGGTAATTAACCAACCCAAATTAGCTTGCTTACCCACTAAAAGTGATTGCATCGCAGTAGTCACATTGAACGTATACGTTTTAGAAGCTGGATCAATAGCTGCCGTTAAGACGCTTCCACCACCTTCTGATAACAAATATTTCAATCCATAACTATTACGCAATGTACGATTCGTTGCATTCGTTTCGACAATGGATAATTGACCTATGGTTTGTTGTAAATCGATGTTATCAGCCGCAGTTAAAACCAATTCGGCCTTGTTCACAGCTACATTACGATTCCCTCTCAGATTCAATAAATAGGGAAACTCCACTTTCGTCGCTACTCCAGTTCCTGCTTGGATATACGTTAATCCACTGGTATTAGTAGAAGAAACGATATTTCCAGGGTTTTGTAAGGTACTTAAGGCTCCGGATTTAGTGGACTTAATTTGATTGAAACGAGCTAATAATTCTGGTAGAATCGCATTAGAAAGACTAAAATAATAATCCATACTGTAGCTTGTCGTATCTCCCGGATTGTGGAAATACAACGTCATTCTTGAATAACCCGGATTAAAACCAAGCAAAGCAGCCGGTGAACTAGAAGTTGATTTAAACAACATGCCTGGGAAAAAATCTCTAAACCCTTTACCACCAGCGGCTACTGTTGTCTCCGCAT
>JBMSJH010000048.1:0-11672 GCA_049418705.1 Aquirufa sp. | reverse complement strand
TTAAAGGACTGCCTTCAATAACCGGGATTTGGGAAACTACGAAGTAAATGAGCACACTGACAATGAGGATGCCTAGTGATCGAAAATCGAAGGGTTGCAAGTCTAATTTCCACCAAATGAAACCGAATTTCAATACATTATAACCCGCTAAAGCGATTAAAGACGCTAATGCCGCACCGTTATAAGAGTAAATTGGAATTAACACCAGGTTACCCACAACTAATCCGATGGCTAAAATAATGTAGAAAATGAGGTCGTAGCGGTAGTATTTCGAGTTGATTAATACTTCAGAATTTAAGCCAGTTCCCATGTCGATGATCTTGCTTAAACCGACCATAAGGACCACCCAGCGGCCTGCCTCGTAGATTTCGTGGCGAGGGATAATGGTATAGATGAAGTCCAAATTGCACCAGATCAACAGAAAAAGGACGCAACCGATGAGGAGGAGGTTGAGGGAGGATTTTTGGTAAATATCCTGAATATTTTCGCGGTCATTTCGGTTCCAGGCCTGCGCTAAAATAGGTGCTGCAATCGCTGCAATCACGTTTCTAGGTATGGAAATCATAATGGCCATCCGGGAATTAATGTCAAAAATCGCCGTCGTTCCTAGGCCCCCCATATAAGCAGGCAACATCACTTTTTCAATGTGCTGAATCAAGGTAAAACTTGCCCCAGCCAAAATCACCCAACCCCCATAGGACAGCATTTCCTTGAAAACCGGAGTGCGTAAAAACGAGAAATCCACTTTGGTATAAAAGCGCTTCAACTGCTTGATATAGGCTAATAAACCGGCAACTGCTACCACATAAGAAAGGGTAATAGCTAAAATGAGTTGATTAAAGGTCAAATAACCAAAGGCAAAAGCAATGACTAAAACCCCATTAGAGACCCGCAAATACAATTCTCGAATGATGGCAGGTACCACAATGCGCAAATGTACCCGGGCATAGGCCTCCAGCACGCTCATATATAAATAACTAGCCGTCAACGGGATGATGTAGTAAAAATAGGCCGGTAATAAGGGGGAATTCGTGTTGTAAATCTCGAAAAAGACTGGTTTTAATGCGAGATAGCCCAGCACAAAAAGGCTCAATCCGAATAGCGGGGCCACTAATAAAAAGGTAAAAAAGCCCTTGTGGCCATTCGCTGGATCATCGAAATGCGGAAAAAAACGAACGGCAATGTGTGGAATTCCCAGTTGGGTAAACGAAGCGAAAATGAGCGGAATACTCACTAAGGCACCGGCAATTAATCCGACTTGCTCTTGTGAAAGAAACTTATTGTACAGGAAGATCACATTAAATGTCCCGATCGCTGTCCCCAAATAGGTAACGATAGAGCCCTTTAAACTTTGTCGGATGACGATCCCCATGCCTTGTTTTGAATGTAATATACAAAAATACGATTTTGCGGGGCATTCTTTATACGAGGAGGCCTTTGATTTTAGCCGACAGCTTTACCACGTCATAATGCTCTTCCATGTGTTCTCTCGCGGCGGCACCCATCAGTCTCGTCTTTTCCAGATCTTTTGCCAAGTCCTTTAGCGCTGAAGCCATTCCTTCCACGTCATGCTCATCCACTAAAAGTCCTGTTTTTTCTTCTTTTACAGCATCCGGAATGCCTGCATGTCTAGTAGAACAAATGGCTAATCCACAAGCGGAGGCCTCTAAAATCGCTACCGGAGTTCCCTCTGAATCTCCACTAGGCGTTAATACGGAATGCTGAATAAATACATTGGACTCCTGTAATAAGGGCAAATAATCGGACTGTCCCATGGCGCCTAAGAAATGGATGTTATCGGAGAGTCCGTGAGCGGACACATATTCCTTTGCTTCTTCCCAAAGCGGTCCATCGCCCACCATCCGTAATTGTGCTTCTGGAAAATCCTGTAATAAAATCTCAAACGCTTGAATACTTTTTAAGGAACCTTTCTTTTCAGCAAAACGAGCCACCGAAATGACATTAAATCCTTCGCGCGGAGTTCCAGGCGTAAACCTGGACACATCCACCCCACACGGAATCACGTGTAAATTAGGCAAAGGACCCGCAATGGCTTCCAAGTTTGCCCGCATGGATTCTGCTACACAGATGATGGCTTTTGCCCGCGGCAAATAGGTTGCGTAACGGGAACCATAGGTGTCGAGTGTTTTCTTTTCTGCCGCATCGAAGCCGAGAAAAACGACGGAATAGGGGATGCCCACAGCCGCGCATGCTTCATAGATATTGGCACCTAAAGGTCCATAATTCGCTAGGAAGGCGTCTATTTTCTGTTCGCGTAAAAAACACTGGAGGTAATACGTGTAAATTTTCTGATAAAGTCCCGGTAGCGCACGTCGTAGAACGCCTCTCACAGCTAGTATCGAAAAGGGAATGGGGTAAATGGAACCACCTCCTTTCAGACGGCTGGGTTGCCATCCCTCGTATAAAACATCGACTGGTTCTAATTGGTTGATTTGCTCCTCGATGAAAGTCTCGGAATAAGAAAAGAAATTAGAGCGGGCAATGATTAAACGCATTCAGGGCTGATTTTTAATCTAAAACCGAAATTAGCTAAATTTTTCGGCTATTTTTACAGCAAATACGCGTCATGGAGAAAAATTTAGTCGTTGGTGGGAGTGGTTTTTTGGGGCTAAACTGGCTGGAATATTTGCAGCAGCAGGGCTCAGAAAACGAGGTCGTTGTTTTCGCACACGAGAAACCTGAGGGGGTCGAGTTCCCTCCTTTTGTTACGTTTGTGGCGGGGGATTATGCGGATGCGCAGGCTTTGGACGACTTATTTACAAAGCATTCCTTTGATCGCGTATTTCATTTCGCGTCTTCGATTATTCCAGCGATTTCTTCCGAAAATATCCGTCAGGATATCGAGTCTAATTTATTGCCTACCATCGGTTTGATGGAGATGATGAAGAAGCACCAAGTTTCTAAATTGCTTTATTTATCGACTGGAGGTGCGGTTTACGGAAACGTCAATCAAGAAAAAGTGCCCGAAGACTATCCCTGCAAGCCTATTTCTTCCTACGGGATTATCAAGCTGGCTGTGGAGCATTATATCGAATTGTATGCGAAATTATACCAGATTGATTACTTGATTTTGCGTTTGTCGAATCCATTCGGGGAGTTTCACCGTTCACCAAAACAGGGGGTGATTAACATTGCAGTGAGAAAGGCATTGAGAGGAGAGGTGATGACGGTTTGGGGCGATGGCTCGCAAGCAAAGGATTATATTTATGCAGGTGATATTGGACAGGCTATTAATGGTTTGATTCAAGCTGGAGTGAAAAATGAGACCATCAATGTGGGCTCGGGTGAGTCGTTGACCTTGCAAACGATTATCGAACGCATTCAAACGAAACTACCCGCATTCCAAGTTGAGTACAAAGAGGCTAAGGTGACGGATGTGCAAAAGATCTGCTTAGATACCTCGAAATTAGCCTCCATTATGCCATGGCAGGTTACCTCCTTCGATCAAGCCTTGGAAGCCACCATTGCTTACGAAAAAGCTAGACTTTCTTAGCTACAAGCACGAAAGTGCAGGCATCTTCATTGCGGGATTTCGCCGTGATGATTTTATCAAAAAAGATAATCAAGGGTTGTAGGATCAAGGACAAGATAAAGCGCAAGGGCTTTGGCAGTTTAAATAATAAACCATCCTGGAATAATTGCAATCCCATCGCGGAACGGCCTAAAATCCCTTCGAAATACACCACCTCGAATCCAGCCTCAGTCACGATTTTTTTCAATCCCGTAGATGTCCAACGCCAAAAATCCGTCGGATCCGGATGGAACATCCAATAGCCGTGCGTAGATAAAATCAATTTGCCTTCTTTTTCTAAAATACGGTGAGCCTCTTTTAGGTAAGCTTTGGGATCCTCCACATGTTCTAAAACCTGCGTCGAAAGCACGAAACCAACGCTTTCTTCAGGCATATCGATGATGCCGGCTGGATCCACTACCACGTCTGCTTTCGTATTATAGGCTAAATCTAAACCGATGTATTGCTCCACAAAGGGCTTGAACAAAGGCTCGTAGGGTTTATTGCCACAACCGTAATCTGCCAATAATTGATGCGGGGAATTGCGCACATACAGTGAGATAACCCGTTCTAATTGCTTGCGCAGCTGGATTAAATAGTAGTAGCGCGCGGACATGCGGCCCGTGATTTTAGGGTATAGACGTTCGATTCCAGCTTCTCTACTTTCCATGATTCAGGCGTTTGTACTCGATTAACGAGTTTTTATATTCAATAAAATCCGCAGATTGTTTCAGGTATTTTCTAAATGAATGGTACTTTTTTTCACGATAGGAAATGCGGGCTAGTCCTAGGTAAGCGAGTCCTCTGATATCTTTAGTGAGGCGTTCTTCGAAGGGGAAATGGGTCGATTTTGTATACCAATACTCCGCTTTTCGTAAGTCTTTTCTTTCGACTTACTCCCGCATACCGCGTAGGGTAAAGGCTGCACCCGTATAATAGGGTGATTTTAGGGCCTCCATTTTGTCAATAAAGGGTTCAGCTTCTTCGAATTTGCCAGCTAGGGTAAGCAATTCAGCCCGCTGGAGTAGATACCAGTGGTTATTTGGGAAGTTTTCAGTAAGGATTTGGTTGTAGGCCAAAGCCCGTAAAGGGTTGCCTTCGTATTTGTTTTGGACATATCCCATGTAAAATAGGGATTCATTCTTAACGAAAGTGGTTTTGCGCGTTCCTGCCTCTAATTGGTTCAATTCCAGGCGTTTATTGCCATCCTGAAATAGAAACATGAAGGGTTTTAATACCGGGTGTAATTCGGGATAGGCAACGCTGTAATAGTTGTACATCCCCGTTGAATAAAGAAATTCTGGCTGTTTTTCGGTGTTTTGCAAACCGATTTTCAAGAAGCTATAAGCCTTCTTGGCATAGGAAACGACCTTCATAAAATTCTGTTCGTCCGCCTCATAAGCTGCTAAAAAACCGAGCGAAGCCGTGCAAAAGAAGGAGGCTTCTAGGTTAGTCTCATCTTCATCATATTGTTGCTGAGCTAACTCGTAGGCCTTTTCTAAGTGGGTTAAATAGATGCGACTTTGGGCTGGATGATCTTTCAGCGGAAAATACTGTTGCTCCCATTGCATCGCTAATAACAAATAGGGTGCTGGGTGGCGTGGGTATTTTGCTTTCAAGGAATTGAAAATAGCCGTAGATTCTTTGAAATCGTATTGGTATAAATTCGTGAGGCCTTGGGTAATCTGTGCTTTGGACACCGGATCCTGTAAAAGCTGTGCTTTCAAAGTCGATGCAAAAAGGAGTAAGAGGAAAATGGCCCGAATCATGAGAAATGTTTACCGCGCAAATTTAGTTAAGCTATGTGGTTTTTGGGTCGATTTTTTTACTTTTGTTTATAATCCCTAAGACATGATTTCATTCGAACAATTTACCCTCGCAAACGGCCTTCAAGTAATCGTGCATGAAGATTCGGCAACGACGATGGCGGTGGTAGACGTGATCTACAATGTAGGCTCACGGGATGAGGACGAGAATCTGACGGGATTTGCGCATTTATTTGAGCACCTAATGTTCGGGGGCTCAGAAAATATTCCCTCGTTCGATACCCCTTTACAAAAGGTAGGTGGCGAAAATAATGCCTTTACAACCCCAGATTTAACGAATTACTATATTTCGGTTCCAGCCCAAAACATCGAAACCGCTTTTTGGCTTGAATCGGATCGCATGAAGCAATTAGCTTTTAACACGCAAAGTTTAGAAACACAGCGTAAAGTGGTCATTGAAGAATTCAAACAGCGTTATTTGAATCAACCCTATGGCGATGTTTGGTTGAAATTTAGACCTTTGATTTATACGAAACATCCTTACCGCTGGCCTACCATCGGAGCAGGAATTCAGCATATTGAGGAGGCCAAAATGGAAGATGTAAAAGCCTTCTTCCAGAAACATTACGTACCTAGCAATGCCGTGTTGGTGGTGGCGGGTCGTGTAAAACTCGCAGAAGTAAAAGCCCTGGCTGAAAAATGGTTTGGACCTATCGCCTCAGGTGTTAAACCTGTTCGTCATTTACCGCAAGAGCCTGAGCAACAAGAGGACCGTACAATGGAAATCGTAGCAGATGTACCTGCGAATCGGATTTACAAGGCATATCGTGTCGTAGGGCGCTATGAACCGGGATATCACGCGATCGATTTAATGGCTGATTTACTCGGAAGAGGGGAGTCATCTTACCTCTATGAGCATTTAGTGCAAAAGCAACGTCTATTCGATACGATAGGCACCTACCAAACTAGTTCAATTGATCCAGGTCTCTTAATCGTTCAAGGGCAGGTAAGTGATGAGGTGGAAATAGAAAAAGCGGAGGCCGCTTTAGAGCAGGCCATCCACGATTTCGCCAAGTCACAAATCTCTGAAAAAGATTTACAGATGGTGAAAAATCAGTCGGAAGCGAGCTTAGTTTTCGGGGAGGTAGAAGTCTTAAATCGCGCGATGAATTTAGCCATGGCTGCGAACGCTGGTGATGCTAATTTAGTGAATACAGAAGCTGAGAAAATAGAACAAGTTCAGAAAGAGGAAGTGGAAAAATGGGCTCAACGCTTGTTTATGGAAGGGAAAACGAATACCTTATACTATAAAAAAATAGCCAAATGAAAATTCGGGTAGGACAAGGATATGATGTGCATCGCTGGGTAGAGGGTAGACCTTGTATCCTTGGTGGTGTGGAAATTCCGTCAGATAAAGGGCCTCTAGGTCATTCAGATGCGGATGTGGTGTGTCACGTTTTGTGCGATGCACTTTTAGGTGCCGCAAATATGCGCAATATCGGCTACCATTTTTCAGATAAGGATCCCATGTGGAAGGGCGTTGCCTCGACACTCTTATTGAAAAAAGTAATGGAAATGATTCGCGAAGCCGGTTGGGAATTAGCGAATGCGGATGTGACGGTGATTCTAGATCAACCGAAATTAAATCCGATCATTCCTGCCATTAAAGATAATTTAGCGCTCGTGATGGGCGTAGAGGTAGACCAAATTTCGGTCAAAGCCACCACTTCAGAAGGTTTAGGATTTGTAGGAAGAGCTGAAGGGATTTCTGCTATGGCAGTTGCCCTGATTCAAAAGGATTAAGATGCAGATAGATTTAGAAAAGGAACGTTTAGAGATTTTGAAGCGCTACCGCAAATTACTGCGGACAGCGAAGCCTTTTTTAAAGGATGATGATGCGAAGCAAATCAAGAAAGCCTTCTTGATCTCTGCGGAGGCACATAAAGAGATGCGCCGTAAATCGGGCGAACCTTATATCTACCATCCGCTAGCCGTAGCCCAAATTTGCGTAGAAGAAATCGGATTAGGCACCACGTCGATTATATCCGCTTTATTGCATGATGTGGTGGAGGATACGGATACGACTTTGGCAGATATTGAAAAACAATTCAACCCTAAAATAGCCTCCATTATCGATGGTCTGACGAAGATAGCTGGAACATTTGAATACGGAACTTCGCAACAAGCGGAGAATTTCCGGAAGATGCTGTTGACGCTGTCTGATGACATTCGGGTAATCCTGATAAAACTCGCGGATCGCTTGCACAATATGCGTACGCTGACGAGTATGGCCAAAGAAAAGCAATTGAAAATCGCCTCAGAAACGATCTATTTATATGCTCCTTTAGCCCATCGCCTCGGTTTGAATGCGATTAAATCGGAATTAGAGGATTTAGGACTAAAGCACACAGAGCCAGAAGCTTACAAAGAGATTGCGGATAAATTAAGTGAGAACAAGCGGATTCGAGAAAGCTTTGTTGATAATTTTATCAAGCCGATTAAAAAGACCTTGGATGAGCGCGGTCTGAATTATAGCATTAAAGGCCGTCCTAAATCCATCTTTTCCATTTACAATAAAATTAAAAAAGGGAATACCCCTTTTGAGAAAATATACGATCTTTTTGCGGTCCGTGTCGTTTTAGATGTGCCGGTCGAAAGAGAGAAGTCAGATTGCTGGGAGGTATATTCCGTCGTAACGGATCATTACCGCCCTAACCCCAGTCGTTTGAAAGACTGGGTATCTACTCCTAAATCAAACGGTTACGAATCTTTGCACACCACGGTGATGAGCAAGCCTTTTGCGCACGACAAAGAAGGTCGCTGGGTGGAGGTGCAAATTCGTTCGAAACGGATGGATGAGATTGCGGAGAAAGGGGTGGCGGCACACTTTAAATACAAAGGCACGGATACGCGGACGAGCGAGGCCTTCGAATCTTGGTTATCCCAGGTGCGCGAGGCGATCGAAGCCAATGACAAGAGCCAGTCTGCCGTGGAATTAGTGGAGGACATCAAGAACTCCCTGTACCACGAAGAGGTTTTTGTCTTTAGTCCAAAAGGGAAGTTGATTGTCTTGCAATCCGGCGCTACCGCTTTGGACTTCGCATTCGAGATTCACTCAGAGGTAGGTGCTCGTTGTATTGGGGCGAAAGTGGGAGGAAAATTAGTTCCCCTTTCACACAAATTACAGAATGGGGATCAAATTGAAATCCTGACTTCTTCGAAGCAAAAGCCATCCGAAGATTGGTTGCGCATCGTTTTTACTACAAAGGCGAAAGCGCAAATTAAGAATTACATCAAGGAGGAGAACAAGTCCCACTTGATAAAAGGCCGCGATTTAATCGAGCAAAGACTGAAGCATTTAGGTTATCCGATCTTGTCTTTAGAGATTACGAATCAGTTGCGTGCTTATTTTAATGCCAAAGATGCGAACGATTTATTCTATCGTTTTGGCAAGAACTACATCAATATCGATCAACTGAAGCACTGGAAGTTAGATCGGGAATTACACGAGCGCAAGCAGGCAGAGAAAGCGATTCAAGCACCGATTACCGATGGCAAATCCTTCAAAAAGGAGATGCAGCAATACCACAAGGAGCGCAAGGAATCAGATACGCTGTTGATCGGTGAGGATATGGATAAGGTGGATTATACACTCGCGAAGTGTTGTAATCCGATCTCAGGAGATGAAGTGTTTGGATTTGTGACTATCAATGAGGGGATCAAAATTCACCGCGCCGCCTGCCCGAACTCGCCGGAATTACTTTCTCGTCACGGGGATCGCGTAATTAAAGCTCAGTGGACCTCCCAAATCGCCATGTCCTTTGTGGTGGATTTAATTATTCGAGGTATCGACCGCGTAGGTTTAGTGAATGACGTAACGCGCTTGATTTCAGAGAAGTTGCAAGTGAACATAACGGCCTTGACGATCGGGGTGAAAGATGGATTATTTGAAGGTCAAATTTCACTTATGGTACAAGACACAGCGCACCTCGATAACCTTAGTGCTGAAATGGAACAAGTTCCGGGTGTAATCGAGGTAGAGCGGAAAGTTTCTTAGTTTATGTCGGTTATTTTTGCTTATTTTACGTCGTTTTTTTTCCATAAATGTCCCAAGAATTAGATAAACTAGATTCAGTAAAAAAGATCTTCACAGCCTACCTGGAAAACAAGGGTTTGCGGAAGACTCCAGAGCGCTTTGCGATCCTGGAAGAGATCTATTTACGGGACGATCACTTCGATGTGGAGGAGTTGTATATCTCCATGAAAAACAAGAAATACCAAGTCTCTAGAGCTACGGTTTACAACACCCTCGATGTGTTAGTGGAATGCGATTTAGTGGTGAAACACCAGTTCGGTCGCAATCAAGCACAATTCGAGAAGTCCTATGGACGTCGTCAGCACGATCATTTAATCTGTACCGATTGCCACAAAGTCACCGAATTTTGTGATCCTCGTGTACAAACTATCCAAAGTTTAGTAGGTGAAATGTTGCAATTCAATGTGATGCACCATTCCCTTATTTTTTACGGCTCTTGCACGAACAAGAATTGTGAGCATAGAGCAAATTACCAAGCAAGAAATCAAGAATAAAACAATATTATGGCAGTTGATGTATTATTAGGCTTACAATGGGGTGACGAGGGGAAAGGAAAGATCGTAGACGTTCTAGCACCGAAGTATCAAGTAGTAGCTCGTTTTCAAGGAGGACCTAACGCAGGTCACACCTTAGAATTCGACGGTTTTAAGCACGTTTTGCATCAAATTCCATCCGGAATTTTCCGCCAAGAAGTTCAAAACATCATCGGTAACGGTGTCGTTTTAGACCCCATCATCTTCAAAAAAGAGATCGATGGCCTAGCGCACTTCAATTTAGATCTTCGCAAGAACTTAGAAATTTCTAAAAAGGCCTCAATCATCTTGCCTACGCACCGTCTATTAGACGCGGCGTATGAGAAAGCGAAAGGGGACGCGAAAATCGGTTCGACTTTAAAAGGAATCGGGCCTACTTATACGGATAAAATCTCGCGTCAGGGATTACGTGTAGGGGATATGATTTCACCGGATTTTTCTGCCAAATACAAAGCCTTAGTCGATCGCCATAAAGCGATTTTGGACGTATATAAATTTGAATATGATTTAGCGGCGGCTGAGAAGGAATTCTTCGAGGCGGTTGCTTTCATGAAAGAATTCCACTTAGTGGATTCAGAATATTCAGTGAACCATGCGATTACTGCAGGAAAAACGATCTTGGCTGAGGGAGCCCAAGGGTCACTTTTAGACGTGGACTTTGGTTCTTATCCTTTCGTAACTTCTTCTAACACGATCACCGCAGGGGCTTGTACCGGTTTAGGTGTGGCACCTAAGAACATCGGTGAGGTTTTCGGAATCTTCAAAGCATACGCAACACGTGTAGGTTCTGGTCCCTTCCCAACGGAATTAGAAGATGAAGTAGGTGAAAGAATGCGTGTGGAAGGCCGTGAGTTCGGTTCTACGACAGGTCGTCCGCGCCGTTGTGGTTGGATTGATTTACCAGCTTTGAAATATGCCATGATGATCAATGGGGTTACTCAGTTGATTATGATGAAGGCAGACGTCTTGAATATTTTTGACGAGATTCAAGTATGTACCGCTTACGAAATGCCAGATGGTACCATCACCGATCAAATTCCTTTCGAAATCACCGATATCAAAGTGAAGCCGGTGTACGAAACCTTGAAAGGTTGGGCTTGTAGCCTTGAAGGCATGCGTGACTTTAACGAGTTACCAGTGGAGCTTGCAGACTACATTAAATTCTTAGAAAAGCATTTGAACTTACCTATTAACTTCATCTCAACGGGTCCAGACCGCGAGGCATGTGTGTTAAGAGGTTCTCTAGCATAAACAGATGGAAGGGGTTTCTTTAGCTGATTTGTACAAGTTCGACGAGATCTATTGGGTCCCGCAGGATAAGACTGAATCGCAGCTAGCAGAAACCCCGGCCCTTGTTCAGGAAGAGGAATCGATCGCGGCGGTGAAGCCTAAGATTTCCACTCCTTGGGTCGTTGTAGGCCAAATCGCCGAAGCCGAACTCTCCCGCCTAAAACTCATTTTTTCTGCTCCTCCCTTAGTATTAGGATCCACCGAATGGTCTATTTACACCCCATCAGAGGAAGAGCTAAGTCTTTCAGAATTCTTAAAAGAAACCAGCGCTCAGCGTTATATCTTCATTGGTCAACAACCTGCCGCTTGGCAAGGAGAACTACCTACGACGGAGATCGAAAAGATTGAATCAAAAATTGTCTATTTCTTCCCTCGCTATATTTCCTCTTTGACAGATGCGGAGAAGACGTTGAAGATGGCGTTTTGGAATGCGCTTAAACAGATTAAAGAGTAGA
>JBMSJH010000047.1:0-11723 GCA_049418705.1 Aquirufa sp. | reverse complement strand
CAGCCATCACACGATCAGCTGACTTGTTTAAGTCTTCGCGAATACAGAATTCCAATAGACTTAGGTCGATCAAATTATCACGTTTCGCCACCCCGATGCGCTCGCAGAAATTGCGAATAGATGCCGGTGTAAATCCACGTCTACGTAAACCAGAGATCGTGGGCATGCGGGGATCATCCCAGCCGTTCACTACTTTCTCGTTCACTAATTGTAATAATTTACGCTTGCTCATCACCGTATGGGATAAGTTCAAACGCGCAAATTCATATTGATGAGAAGGGAAAATACCTAATTTATCTAAGAACCAATCGTATAAAGGACGGTGAACGTCGAATTCCAACGTACAAATTGAGTGAGTGATTTCTTCGATGGAATCACTTTGACCGTGCGCGAAATCGTACATCGGGTAGATGCACCATTTGTCGCCAGACCGGTGGTGCTTCACGTGGCGAATACGGTACATCAAGGGATCACGCATGTGCATGTTCGGATGTGCCATATCAATTTTAGCCCGTAATACCTTCTCTCCATCCGCATATTTTCCGGCACGCATGTCACGGAATAGCGCTAAATTCTCTTCTACGCTGCGATTTCTGAAAGGACTGTGCGTTCCAGGTGTGGTGGGCGTTCCTTTTTGAGCTGCAATTTCTGCCGCCGAAGAATCGTCTACGTAAGCATGCGAAAGCGTGATTAACTTCTCTGCAAACTGGTATAAATCCTCGAAGTAGTCCGAAGTATATAATTCCTCTGCCCAAGTAAAGCCTAACCAAGAGACATCCTTTTTAATCGACTCCACGTATTCTGTTTCCTCCGTTACCGGATTCGTATCATCAAAACGCAAATTAGTTGCCCCGCCGAAACGCTGCGCTAGCCCAAAGTTCAAGCAAATACTCTTTGCGTGACCGATGTGCAGGTAACCGTTTGGCTCCGGTGGAAAACGAGTCAAAATACCGTTCGGGTATTTTCCTGACGCGATGTCCTCAGAAACGATTTCTTCTAAGAAATTCAGGGATTTGGGTTTTAATTCTTCCATGTATTATTTTTCGTGTTCCTTTTCGTGTCGACGAATAAAATTTAAGCTATAAGGTTCAAAAATAAACATTATTTGCCAAAATCCGTAATTTGCAGCGCTTTATCGATATGAGAAAAAACAGCCTATTACTCGCCTTATTTATTTGTGGATTTTTCCAAGGCTTCGCCCAATGGACTCCTATCACACTTGAAACGAAAGCCTCGTTCCGGGCGATTCGCTCCCAAGGGAAGCATATCTGGATCGGTGGAACGCGAGGTACGGTGATTCATTCGAGCGACGGAGGCACTAATTTCAATGTCAGCACCGTACCCGGAGCGGATTCTTTGGACTTCCGCGACCTTGCTATCCTAGATGACAATACCGTCCTGCTGATGAGTGCTGGTCCGGCAGAGAATGGTGCAGCGAAGATTTTCCGCACAGAAAATGCGGGTGTAAGCTGGGAACTAGCCTATCAAATCAAAGAGAAAGGCTATTTCTTCGATGCTATTCTTTGGGAAGGGAAACAGGGATTGATCTTATCTGACCCGGCGGGTCCATTTTATGGCTTGATTCGAATAAGCAATAAGGGCCGCGACTATCAATTACTGAAACCATCGAGTCATCCCGAACTACAAAAAGGAGAAGCTGCGTTTGCAGCGAGTGGATCTAGTTTACAGAAAACGAAACTGGGTTATTATATCGTGACGGGCGGCGGCACTAAGGCCAGAGTGCTGTACGGCAAGGACGCACTGAATTGGGAAAACATTTATTCGGAAATTCCGGGTGGTGAAGGAACTGGATTCTTTAGCCTAGGTGTTCGTGACGCAAAAAACCTATGGATTGCCGGTGGAAATTATTCCCGGATTAAGGAAGGACCCGTGCCGGTATTAGAAAGTCTGGATGCCGGAAAGACGTGGTCGCCAGTGGCGAATGCACCAGGGTATTATGTAGAGAAAATTCTGTGGGTTGATCCGTATTGGATTCTATCGGGGCCGGCGGAAAGCTCGGCTTTTGACCCTATGAAAAAACGCTGGATTAGCTTAGGAAAAAGTCCTTATCACAATGTGTGTCGAGTAGGCGATCGCCTGTATGGTGTAGGTGGAAGAGGCCAAATCGGTTTCATCAGCCTCTCCCAAATACAGCAACTATTTCTTTCTAAAGAATAGCGAAATAGGCGTTCCTGATAAATCAAAGGCTTTACGCATCTGATTCTCGAGGTAACGCTCGTAACTTTCCTTAATGTATTGAGGTAAATTACAGAAGAAAATAAACGTAGGATACGGTGTCGACACCTGTGTACAATATTTAATCTTAATATATTTTCCTTTCCAAGCTGGTGGCGGATAACTTTGGATCACATCCAACATCACATCGTTTAATTTCGACGTAGTAATCTTCTGCGTACGGTTTTCGTACACCTTAAGCATTAATTCCAAAGCTTGGAAGATACGCTTCTTCTCCATCACCGAAGTAAAGATAACCGGCATATAATTCAAAGGCGCCATACGCTCCTTGATCGCTTTCTCTAATTGAATCGCGGTATTCGTGTCTTTCGCCACTAAATCCCACTTATTAATCATCAATACGATACCTTTCTTCGCTTTGTCCGCCATGCTGACAATGTTCATATCCTGCGCCTCTAGACCCGTTAATGGATCAATAGTCGTCGCATCAATGATGATAATAGCCACATCACATTCTTCCAAAGCCTTCATCGAACGCAATACTGAATAGTATTCGATGTTGTCATCGATTCTTGCTTTTCGGCGAATACCGGCAGTATCCGTAATGATGAAATCCTTCCCAAACATCGTGTAGTGATTTTGAATCGCATCACGCGTCGTTCCAGCTTCATCGGTCACAATCGAACGATCTTTTCCTAAGATCGCATTCAAGAAAGAGGATTTTCCTACGTTCGGACGACCTAAGATCGCCACGCGCGGAATCCCTAATTCTGGATTTTCGATTCCTTCATCCTTAAAATGAGAAACCATCACATCGAGCATGTCACCCGTACCACTTCCGCTTTCGGCAGCAATCGCGAATGGATCACCTAAACCTAATTCGTAAAATTCAGCGGCAGCATAAGCCTTCTCGTGTGTATCGGCTTTATTCGCAATCAAGATAACGGGCTTCTTCGAGCGACGTAAAACGTTCGCAAAATCCTTATCCAAATCCGTTAAACCCGTAGAACAATCTACGACAAACAATAAAACCGCCGCTTCTTCAATGGCTAATTCTACCTGCTCGCGTATTGCTCCTTCAAACTTATCTTCTGAACCATGCACGTAACCTCCCGTGTCAATCACGGTAAAGAAACGTCCTGTCCATTGACCGTAACCATAATGGCGGTCGCGCGTCACCCCGGACAAGTTGTCCATGATAGCTTTCTTTTGTTCGATCAAGCGATTGAACAAAGTAGATTTCCCTACATTGGGACGCCCCACAATTGCAATAATATTTGACATTCTTTGTTTAAATTAATCGAGTGAATACCCGAATGAACGCAGCTTGTCGGTCTTCGCACGCCAATCAGGCTCCACTTTGACAAACTGCTCTAAAAATACTTTTTTACCAAAAAACTTCTCTAAATCCTCTCTTGCCTGAATTCCCACTTTCTTGATATTCTCCCCTTTGTGCCCGATGATAATCGCACGCTGCGATACTCGCTCCACATAAATCTCCGTAGCAATACGTAAAATGGTAGGCTCCTCCTTAAAGGATGTCACCACTACTTCACACGAATAAGGAATCTCCTTTTTATAGTTCAAGAAAATCTTCTCTCTCACAATCTCCGAGGCAAAGAACTTTTCTGGCTTATCTGTCAGCTCTTCCTTATCAAAAAAGGGCGGATGAACTGGCAAATGTTCCATGAGGTGGCTAAAGATTTGGTCCAAATGAACCGATTCCAAAGCCGAAATAGGGATAATCGGTTTGCCCGGGAAAATTCCCTGCCAATACGCGACTTTCTCCTCTAACTTCTCCATGCTCACTAAATCAATCTTGTTTAACAAAACAAGAATAGGTGTCTCTGTGAAATCTTTCCAATTGGTCAAAAAGTCCAAATCTTCGAATTCATCAAACACATCCGTCACATACAATACCACATCCGCATCCTCCAAAGAGCTTTTCACGAACTGCATCATGGATTTATGCAACTCGTATTTAGGTAATAAAACACCAGGCGTATCTGAGTAAACGATCTGGTATTCAGTCCCTTTATGCTCTCCATTCAACATCCCCAAAATTCGGTGACGCGTTGTCTGCGCTTTCGAGCTCACAATCGAAAGTCTCTCCCCCACGAGTGCATTCATCAGCGTGCTCTTCCCCACATTGGGTTTGCCAATAATACTGATAAAGCCTGCCTTGTGTTCTGGGGTCATAGAAATGAAATGTAAAATCTGCCTTAAAAAGGATAGGCAAGAATAATTTCTACAAAGATACTTGTTTTTTCTGAAAGAAACGTGCATCTTTGCACTCCCAATTATATCGCGGGGTGGAGCAGTTGGTAGCTCGTTGGGCTCATAACCCAAAGGTCGTCAGTTCGAGTCTGGCCCCCGCTACATCGAAAGAGGTCTTGTAAAGACCTCTTTTTTTATGCCCTTTATTCAACGCAATCCGACCGCTAAATAAATAGACCAACCGCTTAATAATTCTTCAACCAAGGTTTAAATCAAAAGCACTAGGTTTACTTCAATTAATACGTGCGCATGAGAAAAACTTTGAAAATCCCCGGAATCGACCAATGCCCTGTTGACGACATCGTCAGCATCGAAGGCAAAGGAAATTATACGACCATCTTCCTGAAGAATGGCCAAACGATTCTGATGGCAAAGACACTCAAGAAATTCGAATCACAATTGCGCTTAGGCACCTTCCTTCGCATTCACAAGTCCTATCTGGTGAATAAAGTCAATGTCATAGGGCATGACCTGGATGACACGAAGACCGTGAAAACAATCCTGCAACATTCGCTACCTGTCTCGCGCAGAAAATTAGATTTAGTTAGAGGGCAATTAGCCTAAAATTTTTTCCCATAAAAAAAGGGCCTCGATTTTCATCGAGGCCCTTTTCATTTATTCACTAAGCTTATTTCGCTTGTGGCGCCATTAAGCTAAAGAATTGATCTAACTTAGGAGTAACAATAATCTCCGTACGGCGATTTTGCTTACGACCTTTAGAAGTCTTGTTTGCTGATGCTGGCTCATACTCACCACGTCCACCTGCTGTTAAGCGCTCTGGATCCACATCAAATTTCGTTTGTAACACACGTACCACTGAAGTTGCACGCTTCGCTGATAAATCCCAGTTGTCTTGGATACATTCAGTAGAAATAGGCACTGTATCTGTGTGTCCTTCTACTAATACATCAAGCTCTTTATGATCATTTAACACCTTCGCTACTTTCGCTAACACAGCTACCGCTTTCGAGTTAACTACTGCGCTACCTGAAGCAAACATCAAGTTGTCAGAGATAGAGATATAAACAACCCCTTTCTTCACTTCAACTGTTACGTCTTCATCATTCACATCAGCTAATGAACGCTTCAAGTTCATCACTAAAGACAAGTTCATTGAATCCTTACGTTGGATAGATGAGTTTAGGTCTTTGATGTATTTTCCTTGTTCGTTTAATGCGTCTAATGACTTACGGATACTTTCTGCACCTGACTTATTGATAACTGAAAGATCAGATAAACGATCTAATAAGTTCGTATTTGTCTTCTTAAAGTAATCTAATTGCTCTTGTAAAGCTTTCAATTGACCATTCTTAGCTTCTAAATCTGTATCTCTTTTTTTCAACTCCCCTTGAAGGCTAGCTGTCAACGATTGGCAATCAGATAAATCAGCTTTTGCTTTTGATAAAGCGGAGCTACTAGATGCTTGTAATTGAGTTAATTGTGATTCTAAATCAGCTAATTTCTTCTTTCCTACACAAGAGGTAAACAAGAAAGGCATCATCGCGAACACTAAAAGTAGTTTTTTCATAACGCTGGTTTGTTTAATTATCGAGCAAAAATAAGGATCTCTTGTTATATCCGTATCCCGAAATGTATTTTTTTCTAGATTGTTTTTAAAATTTCTCCTACGTCCTCGCCCAAAACTTGGTTAACGGTTGCCATGACATCGAAGAAAACAGCCATTTTTTCAGGCTCTACCCGGTCGTAAATCAACTTATTAAAGGCAATAACACCCTTTCGCGCTTGATCTCGCTTCTTCTTTCCGATCTCCGTTAAAAAGATCTTTACCACCCGTTTATCCTCGTAGTTAGCAGAACGTTCTATCCACTTCTTGTCTTCTAAGGTTTTCAGCATACGGGTCAAAGACCGTGCCTCCAAACCTAGCGCCGGAGCAATCTTCGTCGCAGGGGTTCCGTCTTTGTCGATATGCAATAAGACATAGCCGATCGCCATCGTCATATCAAACTGCGCCGAATACGTGTTGTACATGCGGCTAATGGCATACCAGCCGGTCTTAATATGGAAATCAATCGTTTCTTCTGCTTTCATAAGTTGATCATTGGATGCGAACAGGTATGCCTGCATACCTTTGAGCAAAAATGAAGCAAAAAAAAATAGGATGCAAGCATCCTATTTTCAAAAACCTATAAAAACAAAAACTTATTGCACTCGATTACCTTTCATTCGTTTCGAATTCACTTTCAATCCGCTTAAAGATGATTTCATAATCATTAAACGAACACGAGGTGTTTTCGTCACCGACTTCGTCAAACCTTCGTATTTCTCATTGTAGACTAGGTATTTACTTCCCTCAAAATTCAAACGAGAGATCGAAGAATTCCCAGTTTCATCTACTAATTGGTAGAAATACTCTCCGCGTTCCCCTAATACAGGCGCAAAGATCAAGCTATTCGACTCCTTCGCCGGATTGTCAAACGAGACATACAACTTATCTCCTTCTTCCTTTAACAAGGCACCTGGAGTTTGTTTCTCTAAACTAACGCGGTTAATGGATTTGCCGTTTTTGAATACTAATGCTCCTGCTTTCACATTCGCATCAGTTGAGCTCATCTCTCTTTCTAAAATCAAGCCATTATCATTATAGAACTGAATCTTCTGTAAAGGAATATTATTTTCCTTCACCGTTGCTAAAATAGATCCTGTTAAGAAAGCCTTTTCAGAGCATGAGCTTAAAAGGACCATAGCAAATAAGAATAGGGCAAGTTTTTTCATGAGAATGTTAGTTAACGCCTTCGGCTAAAACAAGTACTCGATTATTCAAAACTTCAACAACTCCTCCTTCGATTTGGAAGACCTCTTTATCAGCTGATAATTCTCCTTTAGCTAAAGTAGAAACGATCGCTGCGTGGTCATTTAAAATTTGGAAGGAACCATTAACGCCAGGCAAAGTCACTACAGATGCTTCTGCAGAGAAAACTTTACGATCCGGTGTAATAATTTCTACAAACATAATTTTCTTTATTTAGCAGCCTCAGCTAATAATTTTTCTCCTTTCACTACCGCATCTTCAATAGTACCTACTAAGTTGAAAGCAGCTTCAGGTAAGTGATCGTATTCTCCATCGATGATCGCGTTGAAACCTTTGATCGTATCGTTGATATCTACTAGAACGCCTTTTAAGCCTGTAAATTGTTCTGCCACGAAGAAAGGTTGTGACAAGAAACGTTGTACACGGCGTGCGCGAGAAACGACTAATTTATCTTCTTCAGATAATTCATCCAAACCTAAGATCGCGATGATATCTTGTAATTCTTTGTAACGTTGTAAAATCTCCTTCACACGTTGCGCCGTATTGTAGTGAGAATCACCTAATACTTCCGCAGACAAGATACGAGATGATGAATCTAATGGATCCACCGCTGGGTAGATACCTAATTCAGCAATCTTACGAGATAATACGGTTGTTGCATCTAAGTGGGCAAACGTTGTTGCTGGAGCTGGATCCGTTAAGTCATCGGCAGGTACATAAACCGCTTGTACCGATGTAATCGAACCACGCTTCGTCGACGTGATACGCTCTTGCATCGCACCCATTTCTGTTGCTAAGGTTGGTTGGTAACCTACCGCAGATGGCATACGACCTAAAAGGGCAGATACCTCAGAACCTGCTTGTGTAAAACGGAAGATATTATCAATAAAGAACAAGATATCACGACCTTGACCTTCGCCATCACCATCACGGAAGTGTTCCGCAACTGTTAATCCTGATAAAGCCACACGAGCACGGGCTCCAGGAGGCTCGTTCATTTGACCGAACACTAAAGTAGCTTGTGATTTCGCTAGTTCTGTGTTATCTACTTTCGTTAGATCCCACTCACCCGCTTCCATCGCGTGCTTAAATTCCTCACCATACTTAATTACGCCTGATTCGATCATCTCACGTAATAAGTCGTTACCCTCACGAGTACGCTCACCTACACCTGCGAATACCGAAAGACCTTCGTATGCTTTGGCAATATTATTAATCAACTCCATGATCAATACGGTTTTACCTACACCGGCACCACCGAATAAACCAATCTTACCACCCTTTACGTAAGGTGCTAATAAGTCGATAACCTTAATTCCTGTGAATAAAACTTCAGTCGTAGTCGCTAATTCATCAAATTTAGGCGCAGCACGGTGAATAGGAAGACCTTTGTCAGAGGTAGGCTGAGCGATACCATCGATAGCATCCCCTACTACGTTGAACAAACGACCTTTAATACCCTCACCTGTAGGCATCGTCATCGGAGTACCTTTATCGATTACCTCTTGTCCACGTTGAAGACCTTCCGTTCCTTCCATCGCAATCGTTCTAACGCGATCCTCTCCTAAGTGCTGCTGCACTTCTAGAACAAGCGTTTGACCATTTGATTTCGTTACTGAAAGAGCATTCAAGATCGCTGGTAAATGTGATCCTTCTCCTTCGAAGCTCACATCGACAACGGGTCCAATTACTTGCGCAACTTTTCCTTTATTAACTGCGTTTGCCATTTGAATTTTAATTTGATAGCTAAAAAACTAAGATTGTGTTTTGTTTACGAATGATACTAACATTCGGACTGCAAAATTAGCCTCTAAATTCGAATTTACCAAAAGTGAAATTAGTATTTTTCAACTATTTTTTGCCAAAATCAGGCAATTTCTTTGAATGAATCGTAGTTTGTGTGAAATTTAGGAATTCATTTTTTGGACCAAAATTGGAGCATGACTCGCCCATCACTTAAAAACTCCCTCTTTTATACCTGTATCGCCTTGGTTTTAGGCGCCACAGGCTTGTGGATTTATGGCGGAGTGGCGCTTTTTGATTGGGTGGAGGTGGCCGAAATGATGCCTTATCAGAAAGTAGTGGACACGCGGGCTGGTCAGGATCTGCATTCAACAGTTTATTTTATTCGCCAAAACTTCCAAATACAGGCAATCCCCCTCGATTCTACTCCTGAAATACTAGGAATCATCGTGGCGCTAATTGGTTTAGCCGTCTTATTGTTTTCGGTTTTACCCGCTTGGCAAGCCCTGTTAGGAGCCACACTTTGGCTTGGAATCGTTGCTTTTTCCCTGTCTGACGCCTCCCTTATTTCTCTAACACAAATTATAAGTAGTCAAATTTTCAGCTTAAGTCTGTTGGCTTTTGCAGGCCTTTCGGTGTTGAGTGCTGCCGCAATTCCTTCCTTTCTACTAGGCTTCTCGCACGGAGCTGATCGCTTGAGCTCGAAGCGGAATCGCACGATTTTGGGTTTATTTTGGGGCGTAAATTTAGTCTTGACTTTTGCAAATCAGCGATTCGATGTGGGCATCCGCACTGCTATCCCTCCGTTTTTATGGGCGATGGTAGCTGTGGGGCTTTACCTTTACCAAAACAAAGACAACAAAACCCTGCTCGGGCTCGGCTTACTTTCACTTTCAAGCCTTGCTCCTATTTTGTGGCACAGCAACAGCCCTGGCGTTTTAGCCATCGAAAGCTGGAATATGATTAACCAGGTGATCATGGCTTTGCTGTTCCCCTTATTTATTATCCGGAATTTTGGCCCGCTGATGGCCCAAAACCTCCCCATCCACAAAGTCATCCACAAGGCAGCACTTCTGCCCCTGCATTTAATTCAAATAGGCGTTGTCATTTTGAGTGTGGGTGCCGTTTTCGCCTTCAATTCAGGCGCCTATCACCAAGGAATGGCCGCGAAAGAAAATTACGCCGGTGACATATCTGCCTTATTAGGTGACCATCAGATGGCAGAAATCCACTATAAGAATGCCACACTTCATAGCCGCATAAACACGAAGAGCAATTTAAGTTTAGCTGCCTTAGCGCAACAAGCTGGCGACACGGAAACCTTTGCCTATTATGTAGCCGCCAGCCAAAGTACTCATCCTGATCCCGCCCTCTCCGTCGCACTTGCGAATGTATTCGCTACAGAAAACCGTCCTTTTGATGCTTTGTTCACCCTACAAAAGAGCGATTTAACGGATCCTCGGATTTTAACCCAATTAGCGCTACAATACGAACGACTAGCCACGCCTGATTCTGCGGCCTATTATTACGAAAAGGCAGCCAGCCTTGAACCCGAAAACCCTCTATATAAAGCTAATAACTTGTACGCGGAGGTGGTCTATCGCAAGCAAAAACCCGAATTTGATCCCTCAGAAGATCTAGCCACTCAAGCTAATTTACTGGCAGCTGGCATTCCCACGGCGCCGATGAATCCTTCTTTTGTTCCTTCAGCCGATTTGCGTGATTTGGTCTACTTATATAATGGCTTGTTTTATTGGAAAGGGAAAGCACCTCGATTCCCGCTAGCCGATTGGCAAAAAACGATGGAAGATATGTTCCCAGAATTAGAACTATTAAAATCGTGGCAGGAATTTTACCACGAGAAACCTTTGGCGGCTTTGAATCAACTCAATGTTTCCATTGCCACAGACACGACACAGAGTTCGGGGATGACGGGTGTTCTCGCTTTTTGGAAATATGCGACCGCATTTCCTGCGAAAACACCAGCGCTTACCAAAGCAAATGCCTTGCAAATGCTAGAAAAATACCCTTTCCAATTAACCATTCTGCGAGAGGCGCTACCGTTTGTGTCTACCAAAACCGGCTACGAATACAGTTTAGCTGCCCTGCAATGGAACGAGCAGAATCCGGCCTATTATCCTATATATGCCTTCCAAGCGCTCAAAATGGGCGAAATCTCCTACGCTGATGAGGCGATGGACAAACTAAAATCACTCGATCCAGCTTTATATCAGGCTCAGCAAGGGAGCTATTTAGCTGAGAAACAGCGGGCTCTGCAAAAAACAAAATTCTGAGGCTTGCATAATTAATAGACATTCCGTACTTTTGCAGTCCTAATTAATTTAAGTAGCGGAGTAAATGGTTCTTTCGCTGCTTAATCATTTAAAGAACCATCTTATATGAATCAAAAAATTCGCATTAAGCTGAAGTCATTTGACCACTCATTGGTAGACAAATCAGCAGAGAAAATCGTTAAAGCGGTAAAAGCTACAGGAGCAGTTGTTTCTGGCCCTATCCCACTTCCAACAAAAATTGAGAAATTCACTGTTTTACGTTCACCACACGTTAACAAGAAAGCACGTGAGCAATTCCAATTATGTACTTACAAGCGTCTAATTGACATCTTCTCTTCTTCTGCAAAAACAGTAGATGCTTTGATGAAGTTAGAATTGCCTTCAGGAGTAGACGTAGAAATCAAGGTTTAAGGACCAGTCAAGCGTAGCTTGATGAATAAATA
>JBMSJH010000046.1:0-11867 GCA_049418705.1 Aquirufa sp. | reverse complement strand
TTGCTTTGGTGACTCAAGCACATAAAACCGGTGGAATCAAGATCGCTGATCTAGGGAACATTGACTCCTGTGCGTTTATCGAAACACGGGATTTAGGTTCGCTGGAGAAAGATGGAGTGCGCTTTAAAGTACTAGGCCGTTTCGATAATTCCGAAATGCGCGGCTGCAGCCTGATGGTTTCAGGGATGGGGAACTAACCAGGACGATCCGTCCTCGTAGAATTCATTTTTCCAAATAGGCACTTCTTGTTTCAAGGTATCAATTAGCCATTCGCAGGCTTTGAATGCCTCGGCACGGTGTACCGAAGTAACACCAATTAACACCGCAATGTCTCCGATTTCCAAAGGTCCGGTTCTATGAACCAGCGCAATGCGTTCCACAGGCCATTTCGAAGCCGCCTGCTCACACAATAATTCGATTTGTTTCAAAGCCATGGGAGGGTAGGCTTCCATCGTTAAGGCCTTGACGTCTTTTCCTTGATTCTTATTTCTGATGGTTCCGATAAAAAGACAAATGCCGCCCGCCACCGGATCCTGCAGGAAACGGTAATAGGGGTCGATCGAGATCGCCTCGGCTGCTAAGTCTATTTTATGAATCATTTTCTGCTGTAGGTCAAATAGCTGTATTGATACGCATTTTTCTCATCCGTCACGCCGCGTTCTTTTTCTGTTACCTCCCATTCGGAAGCCGGGATTTCTGGGAAAAAGGCGTCGCCTTCGAAAATATCATGTAATTGCGTCACTAAAATTTGGTCGGCTACAGTTAATGACAAGGCATAAATTTCAGCACCTCCTACGATAAAAATATCCTCGCGGCTTAGCGACTTTGCCTTCAAAATAGCTTCCTCGATGGAGGTAGTGCAGATGACACCTTCGATTTGTAAGCCGGGTGTACGGGAAATAACAATCGTGGTGCGATTAGGAAGTGGCTTGCCGATGGAATCGTAGGTCTTTCTTCCCATGATGATCACGTGACCCGTGGTTAAGGCCTTGAATCTTTTTAGATCCGCTGGCAAATGCCAAATCAGTTCATTGTTTTTTCCAATGACCCTATTTTCATCAAAAGCTACGAGTATTTTTATCACGATTTCTACAATTTGTTGTCAAAAATAAGGGAAATTTTGGGTTCTGCCTCACCTGCGCAAAAGTCTATTTTTTATTTTGGAAATCGACCCTAAAACGCTAACTTTGCACAATTTTGGAGCTTAACCAAGCAACCCAAAAAAGACATATCCATTCAGAATTTAATTTATACCCCCTGTGCCTAAAGATTCCTCGATTAAATCCGTCCTGATTATTGGTTCTGGTCCCATTGTGATCGGTCAAGCTTGTGAATTTGACTATTCCGGTTCCCAAGCCGCTCGTTCCTTGCGGGAAGAAGGTATTGAGGTGATTTTGATTAACTCAAATCCGGCGACGATCATGACGGATCCGATGAATGCGGATCACGTTTACTTGAAGCCATTAGAAAAAGCGTCGATCATCCATATTTTGGAAAATCACAAAGTAGATGCGGTTTTGCCTACCATGGGAGGTCAAACTGCCTTGAACTTAGCGATTGATTGTGATGCGGCGGGCATTTGGGCAAAATATGGTGTGCGCATCATTGGGGTAGATATTAAAGCCATCGAAACGACAGAGGATCGCGAGAAATTCCGTCTAAAGATGTTAGAAATCGGGGTAGGCGTTTGTAAAGGACGTACCGCTCGCTCCTTCCTGGAAGGAAAAGAAATCGCACAGGAAACAGGATTCCCTTTGGTAATCCGTCCTTCGTTCACTTTAGGTGGAACAGGTGGAGGTTTCGTGCATGATCCAAAAGACTTTGATGCAGCCTTGAACAAAGGTTTGCACGCATCACCTACCCACGAGGTGTTAGTGGAGCAATCCATCATGGGTTGGCAAGAATACGAATTAGAATTATTACGCGATAATTTAGGGAACGTGATCATTATCTGTTCGATCGAAAACTTCGATCCGATGGGTATTCACACGGGAGATTCGATCACGGTAGCGCCAGCGATGACGCTTCCAGATACGATTTACCAACGTATGCGTGACATGGCGATCAACATGATGAACGCCATCGGTCAGTTTGCGGGTGGATGTAACGTTCAGTTCTCGTTGAATCCAGAGACGGATGAAATTATTGCGATTGAAATTAATCCAAGGGTATCTCGCTCTTCGGCTTTGGCCTCTAAAGCAACTGGATATCCGATTGCAAAGATCGCTGCGAAAATGGCGATTGGTTATAATTTAGATGAATTAACGAATGCGATCACGGGAACGACGTCTGCTTATTTCGAGCCGGCATTAGATTACGTGATTGTGAAAGTGCCTCGTTGGAACTTTGATAAATTCAAAGGCGCAGATCGTACTTTAGGATTACAGATGAAATCGGTGGGTGAGACCATGGGTATCGGCCGTAATTTCCAAGAAGCCTTACAAAAAGCGTGTCAATCTCTAGAGATCAAGCGTAATGGTATGGGTGCGGACGGCAAGGAATTGCGCGATCAAGAGGCGATTATGCACTCTTTGGCGAATCCATCATGGAACCGTTTATTCCATATTTACGATGCCTTCAAAATGGGTATTTCGTTCAAAACGATCCAGCAATTAACGAAGATCAACAAATGGTTCTTGAACCAAATTGAGGATTTAGTGCGCGTGGAGAAGGAAATGGAGAAATACTCGATCCATAATATTCCAACGATACTTTTAGAAGAAGCGAAGCACAAAGGTTTCGCAGATCGCCAAATCGCTCACACGCTTCGTTGCCTGGAATCAGAAGTCTATGACAAGCGTAACGAAGTAGGTATCAAGCGTATCTACAAATGTGTGGATACCTGTGCCGCGGAATTTGAGGCGAAGACTCCGTATTACTACTCGACATTTGGACAAGAAGGCGCATCAGCCGTTCTTGATAACGAATCAGTTTCATCGACTCGTAAAAAAGTAGTTGTTTTAGGTTCTGGTCCAAACCGCATCGGTCAAGGTATTGAGTTCGATTATTCTTGTGTTCACGGCGTGTTAGCGGCGAAAGAAGCAGGATACGAAACGATCATGATTAACTCGAATCCGGAGACCGTTTCAACGGACTTCGATATCGCAGATAAATTATACTTCGAACCGGTATTCTGGGAGCATGTGTATGACATCATTCAGCACGAAAAACCAGAAGGCGTTATCGTTCAATTAGGTGGCCAAACAGCCCTTAAATTAGCCGAGAAATTATCGAAATACGGCATTAAAATTCTAGGTACTTCTTTCGAAGCTTTAGATTTAGCCGAAGATCGTGGTGCCTTCTCTAGCTTGTTGAAAGACTTAGATATTCCATATCCGAAGTTTGGGGTATGTGAAGATGCAGACAATGCAGTAGGTTTAGGACGCGAATTAGGTTATCCTTTATTAGTTCGTCCATCGTACGTGTTAGGTGGTCAGTCGATGAAAATCGTGATCAACGAACAAGAATTAGAGCAACACGTGGTGGATATCTTACGCGATATTCCAGGAAATAAAATCTTATTAGATCACTTCTTGGAGAATGCAATCGAAGCAGAAGCAGATGCGATTTGCGATGGCGAAGACGTATACATCATCGGTGTAATGGAGCACATTGAGCCGGCGGGTATTCACTCCGGTGATTCTCACTCAGTATTACCTCCATTCGATTTATCGGAGAAGGTGATCAAGCAAATCGAAGATCATACGCGTAAAATTGCCGTGGCTTTGAAGACCAAAGGTCTTTTGAACATCCAATTCGCCGTGAAAGATGAAGTGGTATACATCATTGAAGCAAACCCGCGTGCCTCTCGTACCGTTCCATTCATTTGCAAGGCTTACCAAGAGCCTTACGTGAACTACGCGACGAAGGTGATGTTAGGAGATAAGAAAGTGAAGGATTTCAACTTCAAGCCAGTAAAAAAAGGATTTGCGATTAAAATTCCGGTATTCTCCTTCTCTAAATTCCCGAATGTAAATATGGAATTAGGACCAGAGATGAAGTCTACGGGTGAGGCGATTTATTTCATTGATGATTTGAAAGACGATTTCTTCCGCAAGGTATATGGTGAACGAAATTTATATCTAAGTAGATAAGATGTTAAAACTTATTGCCCTCGGTTTAGTTTTATACTATGTGGTCATTCCACTGCTTCGTTTTTTAATGAAGGGATACGTGATTACACAGGTGCATAAAAAGATGTCTGAGCAAGATATTCGCTCGAAGCAAAATGCATCTAAGGCCCGCAAAGAGGGTACAATTGATGTAGATTACGTTCCGCCTAAGCCGAAAGCAAAGACGGATGATATCGGGGGAGATTATGTTCCCTACGAAGAAATTAAGGATTAACAGCATGAGAGGAATCGTTATTTACTGCTTTATCGTGTTTAGTCTGCTATTGAAAGATGGAATTTCATTAGCGATTAATACGTTGCGCGAGCAGGAAAAAACGACAATTTCTTACGATATGTCTCTAGAAGATTCTCCTGAAGAGGATGGTGCTGAAGATTTATTTACAGCGACCTTACCGGATGGAATTACTCCCGTTTTAGTTAATTTTTCAGTTCAAGAGATGCTAGATCAATACAAGGCATCTCCATTACAAGTTCTTTTAGAACAAGTAAGCCCCCCTCCCCGCATGGCGTAATACGCGTGCTTATTGAAACAAAATCATAAATCTTTCTTGTCATAATACCCACAAGGGTATTAAATACGTGAATCATGCAAACATTCGCCCAAATGGTCTTGTTTGTCTGTTTGACTTTTATAGGCTATGCTCAGGGGAAGCACTATAAAAATCAGATAAATAAGACATTAACAGAAAAAATAAACCTTGAAATAAAGGTGGAAGAAAAAAAGATAATGCCATCGGCTAAAACACCAAAGTACCAGCAAATGAATCCCAATATTCAATTTGCAGACACTTCTAAAACGAAAAAAAATAACACCTCGTATAAACAACATGGAGGTAAACCAAACTAAGTGGATATGAAAAAATTACTATTCGGCCTTTTACTTTTAAGCGCCTGCACCACAAAAAAAGAGGAGGCAGAAGAAATTCAAACCCTCGAAGTTTCTTCACCCATTTCAATCGATACCACGATTCAGCAAGAATTTGTAGCGGACATTCATGCCGTTCAAAATGTAGAGATCCGTGCCCGCGTGAAGGGTTATCTAGATCGAATCTTAGTCGATGAAGGAAAACAGGTAAGCAAAGGCCAAATCATGTTTACCATCAATAGCCAAGAATATGTGGCAGATTTGGCCCGCGCGAAGGCGGTTTTGAGCCAAGCTTCGGCGGAATTGAAGGCAGAGGAATTGACCTTAGTGAATACCCGCTTGCTGGTGGATAAAAATGTCATTTCTAAGAATCAATTAGCTATTTCGTTAGCGAAAGTGGATGGACTAAGGGCGAAACGGGAAGAAGCTATGGCCCATGTTAGAGCCGCTGAATTAAAAGTGGAGCATTCGAATATTCGCGCACCATTTGATGGTATTGTGGATCGATTACCATTTAAGCGTGGTTCTTTGGTAGACGAAGGAACCTTGTTGACAACCTTATCTGATAACCACAATGTCTATGCCTACTTTAATGTGTCAGAGCAGGAATATCTAGCCTTTAGTGCAAAAGAAGGGGTGAATAAATCTGCAGCTGTGGACTTAGTGTTAGCTAATGGGGAAACGTATCCTGAGAAGGGGGTCGTGGAGACGATTGAAGGGGAATTTGATAAAAATACGGGAAACATTGCATTCCGTGCTCGCTTCGCAAATCCAGCTAAATTATTACGACATGGAGCCTCCGGTAAGGTACAATTACCTAAAAAGGTAAGTGGATACTGGGCTATCCCGCAGAAATCTGTTTTTGAGATTCAGGAGAAAAGTTATGTTTTTGTGAAGACGCCTACAGGCGAAGTGAAGATGAAGAATATTGCGCCGGACTTGAGAATTCCGCATTTCTATTTAGTAAAAAATGGATTCTCGGTACAAGACACGGTGCTTGTGGAAGGTATTCAATTAGTGAAACAAGGCCAAAAAATCAAGTCGACCTTCAAGCCAATGCGTCAATTATTTGCGGACTATAAAACACAATAAGATGGTACAACAATTCATCACTCGACCGGTATTGTCGATCGTTGTATCGATCTTTATCGTGATTTTAGGGGTCATTGCGATGAAGCAATTGCCCATTACCCAATTCCCAGATATCGTACCTCCCGCAGTTACCGTAACCACTAAATATACAGGGGCGAATGCTGAGGTGTGTGCTAAAGCCGTAGTTACGCCTTTAGAGCGTGCCATCAATGGGGTGGCTGGGATGACTTATATGACCTCTGTTTCAGGAAACGACGGGACGAGTATAATTCAGGTGTATTTCGAAGTTGGGACGGACCCGGATGTCGCGGCTGTTAATGTGCAGACCCGTGTGCAAACGGTTTTGGACGAATTACCGGAGGAAGTTATCAAGGCCGGTGTGATTACGGAGAAAGAGGTGAACAGTATGCTCTTGTACGTGAACCTGCTCAGTGAGGACAAGGACATCGATGAGAAGTTCATATACAACTTTGCGGACATCAACGTTTTACCAGAGTTGAAGCGTATCGATGGGGTGGGTTTTGCGGATATTATGGGCCAAAGAGAGTATGCCATGCGTATTTGGTTGCATCCAGATCGTTTATTTGCTTACAAGTTATCTGCGGAAGATGTCATTCAAGCTTTGCGTAATCAAAATGTGGAGGCAGCTCCGGGTAAAATCGGAGAGAGTTCTGGGAAGCATCCGCAGGCTTTACAATATGTAATGCGCTACACGGGTAAGTTTACGCAGGTGACGGAATATGAAAATCTAGTCATAAAGGCGACGGAGACGGGCCAGATTTTGCGCTTGAAAGATTTAGCCGATGTGGAGTTTGGGTCGCTTGATTATGATGTACTTTCGAAAGAAAATGGCCGTCCGTCTGCAGCAATTTTATTGAAACAACGTCCGGGTTCGAACGCCGCGGAGGTAATTGAAAACGTGAAGAAGCGCTTAGCGGAGTTGAAAACGAGTACTTTCCCGCCGGGGATGGGCTTCACGATTTCATATGACGTGTCCCGTTTCTTGGATGCTTCCATTCACGAGGTAATTAAGACCTTATTAGAGGCCTTTATTTTAGTGGCGCTTGTCGTGTTTATTTTCTTGCAAGACTGGCGAGCGACCTTGGTGCCTATTATTGCAGTGCCGGTTTCACTCGTAGGTACATTTACGTTCATGCTCGCTTTCGGGTTCTCGATTAATTTGTTGACCCTCTTCTCCCTGGTCTTAGCCATCGGTATTGTGGTCGATAACGCGATTGTCGTCGTGGAGGCGGTCCATGCCAAAATGGAGGAAAAAGATATGCCCGTTCTAGCCGCCACTCAGGAGGCGATGCACGAAATTTCTGGTGCGATTTTAGCGATTACCCTTGTGATGGGTGCTGTATTCGTGCCAGTGGCTTTCTTATCTGGACCGATTGGCGTGTTTTTCCGACAATTCTCAGTAACGATGGCGATCTCGATTGCCTTGTCTGGTCTAACCGCCTTAACGCTTACGCCGGCGCTCTGTGTCTTGCTCTTGAAGAAACCAGAGCATCATCAAAAGGGCTGGTTAGGTAAATTCTTCCATGCCTTTAACCAGCGCTATGAGGCGATAGCGCAGAAATATTTGGTTTGGGTGGGAGCTTTGATTGGTAAGCGCCTGTTGATGTGGATGATTTTACTAGCCTCTGTTGCTGGAACGGTGGTCTTATCGGGGATTGTGCCGAGTGGATTTATTCCTTCTGAGGATCAAGGTACGCTGTATGTGAATGCGACGACTCCAGCAGGAGCTACCTTAGAGAGAACGGAGAGCGTTATGGACCAGGTGTTTAAATCCATTCAAGGAGTAGATGCCATAGAGTCTTTTTCTACTCTGGCAGGCTTTAGTTTGTTAACAGATGGCTCTGGAGCTTCTTACGGAACGGGAATTATTACGTTAAAACCATGGGAGGAGCGGAAAGAGACCGTGGACGAGTTAACAGAAATCATCAGGGAAAAGACCAAAGGCATTAAAGAGGCGAGTATTCAATTCTTCCCGCCACCAGCGGTTCCGGGTTTTGGTAATGCGTCTGGTTTTGAATTCCGGATTCAGGACCGAAGTGGATCAGGTGATTTGCAGAAGTTAGCAGCCGTATCGAATGACTTCGCGAAGAAGTTGAATGAAACGCCTGAAATTCAAAATACCTTCTCGAGTTTTGACCCTTCTTTCCCTCAGTATATGCTGGAAGTGGATCAAGAGGCAGCTGCTCAGAAAGGGGTGAATGTGCTTCCGGCGATGGATAATTTACAAACCCTGCTTGGTAGTTTTTATGCGACGAACTTCATTCGTTTTGGCCAAATGTACAAGGTGATGGTGCAGGTCGATCCACGCTACCGAGCTCATCCGGATGACGTATTGAAGTTTTATGCGAAAAACAAGGATGGAGAAATGGTGCCTTATTCTTCTTTCGTGAAGATGAAACGTGTGTATGGACCGGAGCAGTTTACCCGATACAACATGTTTACGTCGGCGATGGTGAATGGTGAACCGGCGCCGGGCTTCAGTTCGGGTGCCGTTTTGGATATTATTCGGGCACAAGCTGCTAAGAGTTTGCCGCGGGGATATACGCTGGAATGGTCGGGGATGACGCGTGAGGAAGATTTAGCGGGTAATCAGGCGATTTTCATTTTCGCCATCTGTCTGCTCTTTGTATATCTCTTACTGGCGGCTCAATATGAATCCTTCTTATTCCCGTTCCCTGTACTTCTTTTCTTACCGATGGGGGCGATGGGGACCTATGCTTTCTTGTACCTATTCGGATTGCAGAACAACATTTATGCGCAAGTAGCGCTGGTGATGCTGATCGGTTTATTAGGAAAGAATGCGATTTTGATTGTGGAGTTTGCGATTGCCAAACAAAAGGAGGGAGCCTCCATCATCGAAGCCGCAAAAGAAGGGGCATTCTCTCGTTTACGTCCTATTTTGATGACTTCCTTTGCTTTTGTGGCAGGTTTGATTCCCTTAATGGTGGCTTCTGGAGCTGGTGCCATTGGAAACCGAACCATCGGTACCGCCTCAGCGGGGGGTATGATTTTAGGTACAGTTGGAGGTTTATTAGTAATTCCGGGATTGTATGTGGTTTTCGCTACACTCTCGGCTAAATGGTCAAAAAATGAAAAATAGTTTATATGCCTTATGTGTCGCATTTGTGCTAGGTTCCTGCACCTCAGGTCTACTGAAGGAGCAGTACAAATTGCAAGCTGAGTTAGGTACGTACCGAGATACGGAAGAGGAAAAGTCGGTGGCTGATGTACAGGAATGTTGGAAGAGAGATACTTTGTTAGTGCAGTTGATTGATTCGGTATTAGTTCGCAGCAATGATATTAAGATCGGATTTCTGCAGTTAGCCATGGCAAAGGCGGATTTTGGCTACCAACGAGGTCTGCTTAAACCCACTGTTAACGGGATTATTCAGCCTAGTTTACGTCGATTTGGAAAGTACACGATGGATGGGGTGGGAAATTACGATACCCAGTTTTCGACTAATATCACCAAAGATCAAATTATTCCTGAGCACCTTCCTGATCTTCAAATCGGTCTTCAGTCGAGCTGGGAGTTGGATATTTGGGGGAAGCTAGCGAAAAAGAAAAAGGCAAGTGCGCTCCGTTATTTAGCTTCTGAGTCAGGTCAGCAATGGTTGATAACTTCTTTAGTGGCAGAAGTAGCCAGTTCCTATGGTCAGTTAATCGCTTTAGACAAAGAATTAGATATCTTAAAAAACAATATTGAAATTCAGCGCAAAGCTTTCGAATTAGTCCAAGTGCAGAAAGAGGCGGGTACGGTAAATGAATCGGCAGTTCAACAACTAGAGGCACAGTGGTTAAACTCGCGTGCGCAAGAAGGTAATGTGCTCCAACAAATCACTTCTTTAGAGAATGATATTCGATTCCTTTTAAACAAGCCTACGGCAACGATTCACCGATCGAAATTTCCATTTCAATGCGCGTTGGATACCAGTTTGTTTACTCGTTTAAAGATCGATCAATTAGGGCGGAGGCCAGATGTAAAACAGGCAAAATTAAACCTGATGGCTGCTTTTGAAACGAAAGAGAGTGCGGCATTAGCTTTGAAGCCGTCCATTGTGCTTTCTGGAATTTTAGGGGTACAGGGTTTTCAGCCGGCTTATTTATTTCAGCTCCCCGCTTCGATGGCCTATCAATTACTAGGAGGAATTACTTCGCCATGGTTGAATAGATCAGCCATTACCTCGGAGATGTTGAGAACGGAATCCTCCTGGAAAGCGCAAGATTTAGCCTACCAAAATGCCCTAGTCAAAGGTTATTTAGAGTGGGATACGCAGGTAAAGTCGTTGACCTATTTACAAACTCAACAGCAACTGAAGCAACGCGAGGTATTACTAACAAAAGGGGCAATCAATACCGTGGGCACCTTATTTTTAACGGCAAACGCCAGTTATTTAGAGGTATTAACAGCCCAGCAAAATGCGTTGAGATCTGAATTAGAACTATTAGAAATATCGCGTAATCAATGGATGCGCGCCATTAATTTGTATCGTGTATTAGGAGGAGGCTGGTAAAACAAGCGACTCGATCACTCGTGGGAAATCCCGGTGTTCTAATACCTGGCCTTTTTTTGCGACATCTTCTGGAGTATCACTCGGCAACACCGGGAAAGAACTCTGGAAGATGGTTGCACCTTCATCATAATGCTCGTTCACATAGTGAATCGTGATTCCCGATTCCTTCTCTCCAGCCGCCACAACGGCTTCATGTACGAAATGACCGTACATGCCTTTGCCACCAAATTTGGGCAATAAAGCCGGATGGATATTTACAATCCGTTGAGGGAACGCCTTCACAAAATCGGCAGGAATTAACCACAAGAAGCCGGCTAAAATGATCCAATCTGTTCGTAAGGATTGAACTTCTTTCAACACCGTTCCGTTCTTATATGATTCTCGGTCAAAAACCCGGCAAGGTACGCCTAGTCGTTCTGCGCGCTGAATGATGCCTGCAGTGGGGTTATTGCAATAGATGTGGGTGATTTGAACTTGGTCGGAACCTTTGAAATGTTCGATAATTTTTTCGGCATTAGAACCCGAACCAGAAGCAAATAAGACGAGATTTTTCAAAGGTTATCAGTTGTTTAATACAAATTTACATTCTTTCAGCTAAATTTAGCGTATGAAAATAGGGATCGTTTGTTATCCGACGTATGGCGGAAGTGGTGTGGTGGCGACAGAATTAGGTAAGGCTTTGGCCTTAGCGGGTCATCAGGTGCACTTTATTACGTATACGCAACCTCCACGTTTGGATATTTTCTCGGAAAATATCTTCTACCACGAAGTTTCGGTGGCGTCCTATCCTTTATTTGAATACTTGCCTTATGAGTCTGCCTTAGCCAGTAAAATGGTGGATGTAACGATTAACGAGAAGTTGGATTTAATCCACGTGCATTATGCGATTCCGCATGCTTCTGCCGCTTATTTAGCCAAGCAGATTTTGAAATACAAAGGCATTCACGTGCCCGTTATTACGACTTTGCACGGAACGGATATTACCCTCGTAGGTCGCGATCCTTCTTTCGAGCCGGTGGTTACCTTCTCGATTAATGAATCCGATGGGGTGACGGCGGTATCAGAGAGTTTGAAAAACGATACCTACGATGAGTTTGAGATCTTAAGTCATATCGAAGTTATTCCGAATTTCATTGATCTTCATCGGTTCCAAAAACGCCCACACGAACACTTTAAAAAATCCCTTTGTCCTAACGGTGAGAAGCTGTTAATGCACACCTCAAACTTCCGAAAAGTGAAGCG